>JAYTNK010000788.1:0-6980 GCA_043748375.1 Cytophagales bacterium | reverse complement strand
ATACGAACGCCCCGTTATCAAAAAACTAAATGCGGGTTTAATGAATAAATTTGGCACTCGTTCAGAGTATGCCCCTGTAACACATATAGAAGGCGTATCGGTAAAGGAAATGATCAATAAATACGGCTCGCCTGTGTTTGTTATATCGGAACGGCAAATTCGCAAAAACTACCAAAGCGCAGTGCGCGCCTTCAAAACACGATATCCAAAAGTACAATTTGCGTGGTCATATAAAACTAATTACATAGATGCTGTTTGCAATGTTTTTCACCAAGAGGGTGCTTGGGCAGAAGTTGTATCTATTTTTGAATATACCAAAGCCATTCGTAATGGTGTGCCTCCGCAAAAAATAATTTTTAATGGCCCCGAAAAAAGTACAAGCGACCTTACGACAGCAGTCAATAATGACTCACTTATTCATATTGACCATTTCGATGAGTTGTATGAATTGGTGGAATTAGCAGAAAAGTTGGACAAAAAAGCACGTGTAGCTATTCGTGTGAACATGGATACAGGCGTTTATCCTATGTGGGATAGGTTCGGATTCAATTATGAATCGGGACAAGCTTGGAATGCTATCACCAAAATTATGGCAAGTACACACCTTGAATTAGTAGGCTTGCATACGCATATTGGCACATTTATGCTTGTTACAAGTGCCTATAGTGTAGCGGCGGCAAAACTCTCTGACCTCGCGTTGAACATTCGCCACGTTTACAATAAAGTTATTCAATATGTAGATTTAGGGGGTGGATTTCCCTCTGCCAATACCTTGAAAGGCTCGTACTTTTCAGGCGCAGATGTAATTCCCTCTGTAGATGAATTTGCAGAAGCTATAACGAATACACTTTTGAATTACGGCTACCGTCCCGATGAATTGCCTACCTTGATACTTGAGTCGGGCAGAGTATTGATAGACGATGCAGGCTATTTACTTGGCTCAGTGATTGCCAACAAAAGACTCTCTGATGGACGTAGGGCAACTATTATGGATTTTGGCGTTAATATTCTGTTCACCGCTTTTTGGTATGAACACAAGATAACACCTGCTCAAGAATTTGGTTATCAAACCGAAGATATGGTGCTTTACGGGCCACTTTGCATGAATATTGACGTAGTACGCGATAGCATTAACCTGCCGATACTCCACAAAGGCGACCATGTGGTAGTACATAAAGTAGGGGCTTACAATATGACACAATGGATGCAATTTATCCAAATGCGCCCTAAAGTCGTTATGATTGATACAAAAGGCGAAACGCATATCATTCGCCAACATGAAACAGTCGAAACGATTACTTCCTTAGAAGAAATGCCTGTACACCTTAAGACTTTTAATTTGTAAATTGAAAAGGTGAGATACTAAAAACACTTTGTTTTTCTGCATTTGGCGGGCAGGCAAGGTCAAACTAAAATTAGCCGTCAATATTATTTCGATAATTCATTTTCCAACTCATTACTTTACTTTTATGAGAATTACTTATAATGCACCTGTGGTGCTTACCTTCACGCTTGTTTGTACTATTATCACACTTTTAGACACTACCATTTTTGGTTTAGCTAATGTAACTGCGGTTGCCAATGCTCCTGAACGACCAGGTGGTTTAGCTACTTGGCTATTTACCGTGTATCCGTTTGGAACTGCTGAGATGAATACTTGGAATCCGCTCATGTATTTTCGCTTGTTTTCTCATGCGATGGGGCACGCGGGTTGGGGACATTTAGTAGGCAATTTTACTTTCATTTTGTTATTGGGCCCTATTTTGGAAGAGAAATACGGCTCGCGCCCTTTGTTGTTCATGATATTTGTTACAGCCTTGATTACGGGTATTTTGAACGCCACCATGTTCCGTAACCCGCTTTTGGGTGCCAGTGGAATAGTATTCATGATGATTATTTTGAGTTCTTATACCAATGCCAAACAAAGTACTATTCCATTGAGTTTTATTTTGGTAGCGTGTTTGTTTTTGGGCAAAGAAATTTACAATGCTATGTTTACTGTAGATGGTATTTCTCAATTTGCGCATATTATAGGGGGCATTGCAGGTGGATTGTTTGGTTATGTTATATCCAGCAAAGAAGCTGTAGTAACCAAAAAATGATGCTTTTTCTGCATAAAATATTTCCTTAAGAATTAGGTAGGCATTAAGATTACATAAAGCAATAGGCTATATGTAGCGTAGTGTCTGCCTTATTTTTGCACTTTAAGAAGTGATTTTTTAAATAGACTTCTTGCGAAAGTGTTTTTTAGAAGCCTCACACCCTGCCCTCTCTCCATTTTGAGAGAGGGAAAAGGTACTTTCGCAGGAAGTCTAATAAGTTAGCCGTTTTACCCTTTATAAAATGCAACTCAAAAATATCAAATCTCGAACTTTCTAAACCTTATACCATGCATAAATATATCCTTTTATCCTTAATTTCCTTTGCTTTTGCTTGCTCGGCAGCACAAGCACAAACACCCGCCAAACCCCAAACTAAGCCTATCGTATTGCAAAATGGCGTGTTGCATTTGGCTACAGGCGAGGTCTTGACAAATGCCTCCTTGCGTTTCGAGCAAGGTATTATCACGGCTGTTGGCAGCCAAGTATCTACTGAAGGGGCTGAAATAGTGCCTCTAAATGGGCAACACGTATATCCAGGTCTTATTTTGCCTTGTACAGCGGTTGGTTTGAATGAAGTAGCACAAATCCGTTCCACACTTGATTATGCAGAAACAGGCGAGTTCAACCCGAATGTCCGTACACAAATCGCGTACAATACAGACTCCGAACTCTTGCCTACCACTCGCTCAAATGGCGTATTGATTCTGCAACCTACGCCTCGTGGGGGATTGATTTCAGGCACTTCAGCCGTGATGCACCTTGATGGTTGGAATTGGGAAGATGCCACACTTAAAGCTGATGATGGGTTACACATGAATTGGGTGCAGATGTTTACTTTTGGCGGTTTTTCCTCGCCTACCCCAGGACAAATGCAGAAAAATGAAACAAGGAATGAAACTATCCAAGAATTAGAAAATGCTTTTAAACAAGCACTTGCCTACACACAAAGCTCGCCTGCCACTAAAAACTTGAAATTAGAGGCTATGCGAGGTTTATTTGATGGCTCTAAAACCCTCTTTATTCATGTTGATTTTAGCAAGGAAATTATAGAGAGTATTCAATTTGCACAGAAGCACCAAGTTAAAAAAATAGTTATAGTGGGTGGTGCTCAAGCCCTTGAAGTAGCAGATTTTTTGCGTCAAAACCAAATACCTATCATTCTTGAACGATTGCACCGCCTGCCTTATCAAAATGAAGATAATGTTTGGCTACCCTATCAATTGCCTGCCCTGCTACAAAAAGCAGGTGTTTTGGTTGGTTTGGGCTACGATATAGCCGATACAGAGCCGATGAGTGCGCGAAATTTGCCGTTTATTGCAGGCACAGCCGCAGGCTACGGGCTAACACCTGAAGAAGCCTTGAAAACAATAACAATCAATACCGCCAAAATATTAGGCATTGACAACTTGGTGGGTACGCTCGAAAAAGGCAAACAAGCGACCTTAGTAGTTTCAAAAGGTGATTTGCTCGATATGCGTACGAGTCAGGTAACACTTGCCTACATACAAGGGCGTAAAGTGGATTTAACGGATAAGCAAAAACTATTGTATGAAAAATTTAAACAAAAATATGAGCAAAAATAGAAGCCGCCTTAGGCTGTATAGTTGATTTTTTATGATAAAAGGCAGTTTTAATACCGTATTTCAAAATATAAGCACTATCTTTGCACCATACAAATAAGTAAACGCTAAAAACAAACAAAACATGGGAATCCGCGACTGGTTTACAGGCGATATCGCCATCGACCTTGGAACAGCTAACACGCTGATAATCTATAAAGACAAAATTATAGTGGACGAGCCATCTATCATTGCCCAAGACCGCAAAACGGACAAGGTCATTGCAGTAGGTAGGCAAGCCATGCAAATGCACGAAAAGACTCACGACAATATCAAAACTGTTCGCCCTTTGAAAGATGGAGTTATTGCAGATTTTACAGCTGCCGAACTCATGATTAAGGGAATGATAAAGATGATAAATCCAGGCAGTCGTATGTTCGCCCCTTCGTATCGAATGGTAATTTGTATTCCATCAGGTATCACAGAGGTTGAAAAGCGAGCCGTTAAAGAAGCTGCAGAGCATACAGGCGCACGCGAGGTATATATGATTCACGAACCTATCGCAGCCGCTATTGGTATTGGTATTAACATCGAAGAACCTGTAGGTTCTATGATTGTTGATATCGGTGGAGGTACAACAGAGATTGCCGTTATCGCGCTTTCAGGTATCGTTTGCGAGCAGTCAGTAAAAGTAGCAGGTGACGTATTTACACATGACATCTTGGACTATATGCGCCGCCAACACAATCTTTTAATAGGTGAACGCTCTGCCGAACAAGTTAAAATCGAAGTTGGTTCAGCATTATCGGAACTTGCGCACCCTCCTATGGATTATGAAGTGCGCGGACGCGACTTAATGACAGGCATACCTAAAACTATTAAGGTAAGTTATTCGGAAATCGCTTTCTGTTTAGATAAATCTATCTCTAAAGTAGAAGATGCCGTATTGAAAACGCTAGAAATGGCTCCTCCTGAATTGGCGGCTGATATTTATAGCAATGGCATTCATCTTACTGGAGGTGGGGCTTTGTTGAAAGGTTTGGATATTCGTTTGGGTATCAAAACGCGCCTGCCTATTCATATAGCTGATGACCCGTTAAAAGCTGTTGTAAAAGGCACAGGTGTAGCCTTGAAAAATCTAAAAGATTATAAAGCTGTTTTAATGAGCTAAGTAAATTCATCTATTTACTATTTCTGCTTCTACTCTCTTGAGTGGAGGCAGTTTTTATTTCTATAAATCTGAAAACCTGTCGTTTTGTCAGGTAATAAGGTTTGGAACGCACTTTGCAACCACGCGTATAGGTATTGTGAAAACTTGCCTGCCCCCTAAATATCTCACTCCTTAAAAATATGCAAGAACAAGGTACTATTTCGGTTAATACCGAAAACATTTTCCCCATTATCAAGAAATTTCTATACTCTGACCACGAAATATTTTTGCGTGAGTTGGTGTCTAATGCTGTTGATGCTTCTTTAAAATTACAGCGTTTGGCGAGCCTTGGAGAGTTTACAGGCGAGTTAGGTGATTTGAAAGTGAGTGTAACCCTGAACGCAGAAGCTAAAACTATTACCGTAAGCGATAATGGCGTAGGCATGACAAGCGAAGAAATCAAAAAATATATCAACCAAATTGCCTTTTCAGGTGCGGCTGAGTTTGTAGAAAAATACAAGGACAAATCAGACGGAAAAGACATCATTGGACATTTTGGTATGGGCTTTTACTCCGCTTTTATGGTGGCGCACAAAGTAGATATCATCACGCAATCATACCAACCCAATACAGAATCTGCGCTTTGGTCTTGCGATGGCTCTACGTCATTCTCTATCGAAAAAACAGTGAAAGAAACACGCGGAACGGAAATCGTTTTGCACGTATCGGAAGACTCAGAAGAATTTCTTGATGCACAGCGTTTGCGTGGCATCTTGCGCAAATATGCTCGCTTCTTGCCTATAGCTGTAGAATTGGAAGGCGAGCTTATCAATAGCACCTTGCCTATTTGGACTAAATCGCCCAGCGAACTTACAGACGAGGATTACAAAAAATTTTACAAAGAATTGTATCCCAATTCGCCTGACCCTTTGTTCTGGATTCACCTCAATGTAGATTATCCGTTCAATCTCACAGGCATTTTGTATTTCCCCCAAATTGGCTCAAGCCACGACCTTTATAGAGAAAAAATACAACTATATTCGCGTCAAGTATTTATCACAGACGAAGTAAAAGATGTAGTGCCTGACTTCTTGATGCTTTTGCATGGCGTAATAGATTCGCCCGATATTCCTTTGAATGTGTCGCGTAGCTTTTTGCAAGCCGATGGCAATGTGAAGAAAATAAACGGTTATATTACCAAGAAAGTAGCTGACAAATTGTCGGATATATTCAAAGCTGACCGTGTTGAATTTGATAAGAAATGGGACGATATTGGACTATTTATCAAATATGGCTTCTTGGCAGACGAAAAATTCCAAGAAAAAGCAAAAGCTTTTTGTTTATTGAAAAACACAGACAAACAAGCATTTACGTTTGATGAATACCGCGAAAAAGTGCAGGCTATTCAAACTGACAAAAATCAAAACGTAATTTATCTTTATACTTCTGACGCGCAAAAGCAAAATACATACATTCAATCTGCCAAAAAGAAAGGTTATGATGTGTTGATACTCGATCACCCCATGATTGACCAGCATTTCATAGGTTCGCTTGAGCGTGTACTTGAAAAAACGCAACTCAAACGCGTAGATGCTGATACAGTAGATAAATTGATAGACACAGGGGTTGAATCTACACACGTGCTATCTGAAGCTGAAAGTGCCAAAATAAAGGAAATGGTGGAGAAAGTGCTTAATAACACGAACATGACTGTGGAGGTAAAATCCTTGCCTACCGATGAAATGCCTATCGTGATAACTTTCCCAGAGTTCATGCGCCGTATGCAGGAAATGGCTAAAACGCAAGGCTTTTCTGCGTTCATGAATCCAAATCCACAACTCAATGTGGGTATCAATGCGAATCACACGCTTACACAAAAAATCCTTCAACTTAAAGACGAAGCGCAACAAACGTTGCTTATCAAACAAGCCTACGACCTTGCCCTCTTGTCGCAAAATATGTTGGGAGGCGAGTCGCTTACGCAGTTCATTGAACGTAGCGTGGAATTAATTGGCGCATAATTTATTTTTTTGCTGAAATTGTATCAAAACGCTACCCTTTTTGGGTGGCGTTTTTAGTTGCATATATCTCTATCTTTATCGACTTTCTTATCTATATTTTCATCTCCATAAAAATGCCATTCTCCCTGATGTTTCCGTTTTTTATCAT
>JAYTNK010000787.1:0-2191 GCA_043748375.1 Cytophagales bacterium | reverse complement strand
TGCATTATACAACTCCAGAATATGATTGCCCAGAGATGCGTGATTGCTGTAGTAGCGGTTAATGGTATAAGGCACACCTATTTGGTTGCTCTGTTTTTTTATTTCTTGCCACTTTTCATCAGCAACTCGAAAATAATCTTCGTGCCACGCGCCTGTTTGTCTGCTACGGATTTCTATACTTCCAAAAATACCACCTGCATGCTCAGATTCAAAACAACTGATTTTATAGCAATCATAATAAAAACTATAGTTTTCAGGCGTTTCGAAAGTATAGACAATCTTGTCCAAATATCGCTGTTCGAATATTGACCGCATCAGATTTACGAAGTCGGCACGATAGTCTTCAGGGGCTACCTCAAAGGAAGTCCACCAATATAGCAGACTTTCATGCACATGATAATCTTTGAGCAATACATTTTGAAGCACCGATTCTTGATATGGTTCAAGGTCTGTTTCTAAGACCAGACAGTTTAAAATAATGCTTCCAAGCACAAACTTCACTTCTGTTTGTGCATCTGTAAGCATCTGATAATGAGCTATGTACTGTTCTAAAGGATACAAAAAAACTGTTTCTATCCCCCAAACGTACAAATCTGCTATATCTGAAATACCCTCAAAGGTAGGCAAGTCAAAATACTCACTTAAAGCATCAAAAGCATCTTTAGAGATAAGAAAAGGTTCATAGGATTGATAGGTCATATTTTTGCTTCGCGTGCAGGCAAGTCATCAAAAATCGGTTTGTAATTTTTATGCGTCCAAATAATGTATTTGCAGAAAAGTAATAAAATTTTCTACATCTTGCAGGGTATCAAACTCTAACGAGGCATACGTTTCGAGCTGTAGCGTTTTGCTCAATTCCTCCACACTTATCTCATCATGATAAAGCGTAACGCCTTCTTTTGCAAACAAAACTACACTAAAATAAGTAGGCTTTTCGGCATCTACTGCCGTGCTTTGATTTTCGCGGATATTGAAGCTATTGTCTTTCAAATTATGTGAAAAGAACAAATATCTCTTTAAAGAAACAACTTCATCACGCAAAAAAAGCACTTTCGAAACGCTTAGTTTGCTGTATTCTTCGTCAAAACCTGCATACAGTTGCGTTTTGACTGCACCCTCTCTGATTTCAGAAAACAGGTCGCCTCTTACTTCTACTTGCTGTCCTGCGTACTCGTGCAAGTGAGAAGCATCTGACGTAAAAGGGAAATATTGGATAGAAATGGTATTTTGCATATTTTTTTAATCGTGGGGCGGAGTTACACAAATTCACAAAAAATAATCAAGTTGTTATGCGAAAAATCATCATAACTATTATCTTCGCATACATAAAAAACAAGCGTAGTTGCCGAAATTTCCAGCACATCAAACTGCAAAATATGCGCACCTACACAGGCTTCATTTTTATACAGTTTGATGATTTTTTCTTCCTCATCAATCGTAAAAAACAACTTTTTCAAATAGTCTTTTTCGTTGTAAAATTCCCAAAAAACATTGTCCTCAAACAAAAACCAAGTATTTTGTCCTAATTGATACTCAAGTTCTCGCCTCCAACTTGGTTTTTTCTCTTCCAAAAAATCTTTGGGATAAGTGGTAAAGTAGTCAGCTGTAAACGTTACACTTTTGTCCAAATTTGCGTACCACTTACCTTTTTGAGCAAGGATTTTGGAGATGGTCATTCTTTGGGAAATTTTCGTTTCTCTGTGGTATAGTCGCACACAAAATACATGGTTTCCTCCTCAAGGAAGAAAATCAGACGGTTTTCGTCTAAACTAAATACATTACAAGTCAGCACAGGCTTGCCTTCTAAAGTAGCTTCCTTATAGGCTGTGATGACCTTAGTAATTTCGTTTACTTGAAAGTAGAATTTAGCAAAAACTAACATTCCTGAACTGTAGGGCGTTTTGCCATAATGCCACATTTGACCTTCTCGAAACATAAACCAGACATCACTCGTTTTGCTGATGATTTTATCAGCTTCTTCGTCCTCTATACCTGTTTTATAGAGTTCTTCGCGGAACTTGAAAGAGGCTTCTGCGTTTGCTTCCCAAACGCCTTCGCGGGTAATAGTTTCTTGAATGTTCATTTTTTTAGGGGGTTTTGGTTGTTTATTTTTTTAAATATTTTTCTACGAGGTTAGCGAAAGTTCTACAATAATAAAAATAGGCTACAGCATGGTATTTGGTTCTTCTGC
>JAYTNK010000786.1:0-5350 GCA_043748375.1 Cytophagales bacterium | reverse complement strand
CCAAGTAGGCGTTGCGCTGTTGGCATTGGTAGTATAGAAAATACTCAATATACTATAGTTGGTATAAACCACAAAAATGGTATTCACATCAGCAGGGTCGATGGCTATACAGTTCACATTGCCTGCAGGCAAGCCATTCGTGATGTCAGTAGTAACGGGCGCGCTATTAGCATTGTTTACACGCAATACCTTTGCCGTTCCGCCTGAAGTACCATAATACAATGTGTTGGACATTACAGCAAGAGCAGATATTTTGGCAGTAGAAGTAGTAGGCACTGTTACAGCCATGTCTGTCCAACTTGTGGTAGTAACTGTATTAGCAGTGCCTCGCCATATCTTATGCCCACCTGTCAGATAAAGTATGTTATTGCTTCCTTCATTATCCAATATAAAAGGATTGATAAACAAAGGAGAATCAACACCAGAAGCGGTAATGCCTGTGGGTTTGATACCTGTAAAACTGATAACATTACCTGAAGCGTCCAATTGTCGCCTTGCTATACCTGCATTTTGGCTGGAAATGTAGGCAAAAGACCTTGTTTCATCAATCGCACAAAAAGAGCCATCGCCACTGCCATAATCGCCCCAATTTTCAGAAGCGGCTGTACCAAGTGTGCCATTTGTACCATTGTCTTGTTTGCCTCCGATAATCATATTATCTTGCGCAATGTCCGCTATCGCTACTGCATAGAATTGGGTAGAAAAATACCCTCTGTTGATATCTTCCCAGACTATAGGCGTGGTCGCGTTTACAGTAGAAAGGCAGTTAGAAGTGCGGCTTAGTCCACCATCATGCCCCGAAATCATACGATTTCCATCACTCCCATAAAATACCACGATATGATTATCGGGGTGGTGATTGGCATATTGGCTTACATTATCTGCGGTAGCATAACCACCTACCCAAGACGTATTGGTATTGGTAGCAAAGCCATTTGTGGTGCGGTAAAGGTTGGTAGCACCCACGAATACCACGTTTTCCAAATAAGGGTGAACTACACAAAGCATATTGTAAGAGCCTTGTGTATTGATGCCTGCCACAGTAGCGGAAGCGGCAGGCAAGTTGGTAGAGCGGTCTGCCCAAGTCCCTCCTGCTCCTGCCCCTGTACCCGAAACGTAGGTATATTTAAAAAACAAGGCTCTTTCCCCTTCAAAAGTGTTGTCATACCCAAAAGCACTTGTGGCTTCCCCAAAGAAATACACTACATTGGGATTGGAAGGCGAGATGCCTATTACTATCCTGCTATAGCTTGAAGGAAAGGACGTATCATCTTCAGTAGGATTGATTTTTGTCCAAGTCGCGCCATTGTCAGATGAGCGGAAAATACCCTTGTCAGCAGTGCTATTCGAGCTAAGTGTCGCATATAATATGCCTGAACTTGTGCAAGCTACATCAGTAACAAAAGTACTACCATTCGCATTTGTGTTCAAGACCTTTGTCCATGTACTTCCAGCATCATTACTACGCCATAAACCGCTAAAGGCAGCCACATACACTCTGCCATCTATCGGACTTACGATTACTCTTGAGCAAAGGTCAAAGCTATTTGTATTGAAAGAAGGAAAACTTGATTGTGTAATTGGTAAAATAGTCCACGTCAAACCATTGTCAGTAGATTTGTAAACGCCATCGCCTACCAAAAAAGCACCTGGTGCGCCTGATGAATTGCCTAATCCTTCGCCTGTCGTATAGTACCAAACATTGCGAAAGCCTGCACGTGGGTCTTGTACAATAGAGGTTACAGTGTGTTGGAGTTGGGTGGGAGCAGAAGCACTGTTCCAAGAACTTCCGCCATCGGTACTGCGCCAAATACCACCAGAAATACCGCCTGCGAGTATGGTATTTTCGTTGTTCAAGTCAATGGCTAAAGCGCGTGTGCGTCCTCCAATATTGTAAGGACCACGTTGTACCCAGCCCGAAGCTGACTTTTCGCCTTGCTTGCTGATGGTGCGCGCGTGTTTTAGCTCCAATTCCCTGATGTTGTCAGGAATCTTGCCTGTTCGAGGGTCTTTTAGCAAGTCCAACTCATATTGAGCGCGTTGCTTAGGATTTTCACGCGATTGCTCATAACGAGCTTTGCGTTCCTCTTCCTCTTTTTGTGGATTAAGTTGCTTGGTTACGTTTTGGTCTGTAACCTGTGCAAAGGTTGTAAAAGGTACTCCAATGATACCTAACAACATTAAGTAAAAATAGAACTTCATATATTTTGTTAAAAGATGTGTGAATATATACCGCATTTTTGGAAAAACCAAATTTTTCGTTTTATCTTAATGTACTAAGTCTACAGCTAAATATCTCCCAATCGACACCTCAATGCAATTTTAATACATTTGGAAAACATTTATTTTGTATTTAGAAATAGCTTGTTGTTATTTGCATACATTTTTATCTTGCCTATTGAATTGTTTAATGATTGATAAGTGTTAAATTGTCATTTTTTATGTAGTTTTGCGTAACAAAATAGCTTAGAGAAAGTAATAAATTTCAGTGTTAATCAATTCAACTTTTAAAGTTATGAAAATCCAAATCCCCCAGCCCTGCCACGAAAAGTGGGACGAGATGAACCCTACCAAAAAAGGCGCGTTCTGCCTTGCCTGCCAAAAGGAAGTAGTAGATTTTAGTACTATGTCGGATGAGGACATAAAACAGCACTTCCAAAAAAGTGCAGGCAAGACTTGTGGTCGCTTCAGGCAAGACCAAATAGACAGACCGCTTGCCTTCGAACCGCAAAAAGGCTTTTCTTTTGCTAAAATATGGTTAAGTCTTGGCTTATTTTTGGGTGTGGCAAGTCAAGGATATGCGCAAAAGGAAGAAAAAAAAGAAGTGGAAAGCACTTTTAGACACATTACGGGCGATACAATTTATGTAGCAACACCTTTGATGCCTATTCCGCCTCCACCGCCTATGCTTGGTAGAGTAAGTGTGGGCAATGATACAAATGTAGTCGTTCAAGGAAAGGTTGTTGATGCACAAACAGATAAAGAATTACCAGATGTTTCTATTACTATAGGAAACACCAATCGGGGCAATGTTTCAGATGTAAAAGGAAACTTTACTGTTAATCTAAGACCTTCTGACACAAAATTAACAATTCAATATACTGGCTATAAAACTCAAGAAATTACAATCAATCCAAAAAATAACTATCCGTTGGTAATTAAATTAAAAGACTCAAATCAATTCACAGGCGAAGTAGTAGTAGGTACAAAACCAACCCTTTGGCAACGCATCAAAAATATATTTCGAAGAAAAAACTAATTTCATTTTATATGCATAATACTTTAACAATCATTTCTTTAGGTTTATATCTCCTTGCCTGCGCCTTGCCTGCTTACAAATTAGATAATAGCACTTATCAACCAGGTGTGGGGTGCTTGATCGTAGGCATATTAGCCATTCTCTACAATGCTACCGCATTTATGGCTTGGTTAGCCAATATTCCTTATTTTGTAGGGGTTATTTTCAACTTTTACCCCCACACAAAAGTACCCATTTGGGTAATTGTAGCACAATGTATTGGACTTGCTATGTCTTTTGGTGCATTTGGCGTAAAGAAATTCCTGCTCGACGAGGCAGGGCATGAAAGTAACGCGACTATCACTTATGGTGCTTTTGTTTGGATTATAGCCATGGCATTGATGTTAGTAGCCTCTTTTTTTAGAAGATAATAACTCATTCACCCACTCCCACCCATGCGCGTCACCTTACAAATCGCTTTTACCCAAATGCTTGCCCGCAAAAAACAAACCCTTGTAGCTACTTTGGGCGTTACTTTCGGAATAGGTATGTTTATTCTTATGGTGGGTTTTATGACTGGTATCAATGTTTTGCTGGAAGAAACCATGCTTTCTGCCACCCCCCACATACGCATTTATCACGAAGTTAAGGCGGCTCAAACCTCTATGCTTGATGAAGTAAATGTAGGAGAAAATTTCATGAACGTAACACACCATATTAAACCCAAAGATGAGAAACTAAACGTAAAAAATGGCTTGTTGATTGCCGAAAATCTGCGTCAATCACCTGAAGTATTAGGCGTTTCGCCCCAACTTACAAGCCAAGTCTTCTATAATTTTGGGCCTATTCAAATCAACGGCTCATTGATGGGGGTACAGTTATTGGAAGAGGACAAACTATTTGACCTTAAGAGCAAGTTAGTGGCAGGCAAGTTGGAAAATGTCCTTGCCTCCCACAACGGCTTGCTTATGGGCATAGGACTTGCGAAAAAACTAAATATGCACGTAGGCGATAAAGTTACTATTTCTACACCAAAAGGTGTCTTAAAGTTAATGCAAGTCGCGGGTATTTTTAAGTATGGTGTAGGAGCTATAGACGATATGAGAAGTTACACAAACTTGCCTACCGTACAAAAAATGCTTGGTAAAGATACGCGTTACGTTACCGACATTAGCCTGAAGTTAAAAGATTATTACCAAGCAAAGCAAACCGCAAAAGTATATGAGCAAAAGTATCAATATCGATGCGAAGATTGGGAAACAGCCAATGCAACCATTTTAGTTTCGTTTACACTTAGAAATATCATCACGTATGCGGTTTCTATTACGCTTTTGGTCGTGGCAGGCTTTGGTATTTACAACATCATGAATATGACTATTTACGAAAAAATGAAGGACATAGCCATTTTAAAAGCTATGGGGTTTTCGGGGGCAGATGTCCGCACCATATTCATCACACAAGCCTTAACTATAGGCTCTATGGGAGCAGTTTCAGGCATCCTATTAGGCTTTTTATTATCTATTTGGGTGGATAATATACCTTTCAATAGTGGCGGGTTTTTAGCTGTAGACACTTTCCCTGTAAATTACGAAATACGTTATTATGTTATTGGATTAGTTTTTGGCATACTTACTACTGCCATAGCGGGAATACTTCCTTCTTTACGCGCTGCGAAGATTGACCCTATTCAAATTTTAAGGGGTTAGCGCAAGTGAGCAAGCAGGCAAGATTTCAAACATTCATCTTTCAATAAAATAAATTAGTCGTTATGGCAATCGTATTAAAGGCTACGAACATAGTAAAATACTTCTATGAACCAGACAAGTTTCAAGTATTAAAATCTGTGTCGCTTGAAGTAGCCAAAGGCGAGTTCGTGTCTTTGGTAGGCAAGTCAGGTTGTGCTGTAGACACTTTCCCTGTAAATTACGAAATACGCTATTATGTTATTAGATTAGTTTTTGGCATACTTACTACTGATATAGCAGGGATACTTCCTTCTTTACGCGCTGCGAAGATTGACCCTATTCAAATTTTGAGGGGTTAGCGCGAGCAAGTAGGCAAGATTTCAAACATTCATCTTTCAATAAAATAAATTAGTCGTTATGGCAATCG
>JAYTNK010000785.1:0-5284 GCA_043748375.1 Cytophagales bacterium | reverse complement strand
TAAATAACTTCATCATTTTACTCACGCGAAGCCACGCTGTAAGCGTCTGTTGGCATTGCCACATCACGCAAAAGTCCAATAACAGACGCTTACAGCGTGACTAAAAGTGTGAAGTTATTTTTTATACGTTCCCAATATAAAGAGGTGCAAAAAACCGTGTTTTTTATAAAAAATTGATTATCAATTAGACTTCTTGCGAAAGTGTTTTTTAGAAGCCTCACACCCTGCCCTCTCTCCATTTTGAGAGAGAGAAAAGGTACTTTCGCAGGAAGTCTATTAAATAAAATGCTCCAATACACCCTAAGTTAATACAAAACCCTGAATTTTATGGTATTAGGTATGTTGCGTAGCTCTTGAATAACTTGTTTGTCATATTCTTTGTCAATATCAGTTATCACATAACCAATCGTTTCCGTAGTTTTCAGGTATTGCCCCAATATATTGATGCCATTTTTGGCGAGTATTTGGTTTACTTGCGCCAATATGCCTGCTGTGTTCAAGTGAATGTGTAGCAAACGATGGGCTTGTTGTTGTTCGGGTAGTTGAAGGTTTGGGAAATTAACACTACCAAAAGTATCGCCTTTGTTTACATATTGAAGCATTTTGCTGGGGACGTATTGCGCGATATTTTCTTGTGCTTCTTCAGTACTTCCGCCAATATGTGGCGTAAGGATAAGGTTAGGTAAGCCCCGTAATTCGTTCACAAACTCCTCGTGATTGCCTTTAGGTTCATAAGGATATACATCAACGCCTGCACCGCGCACTTTTCCACTTCGCATAGCGTAGGCAAGGGCGGGTACATCTACCACAAAACCCCGACTGAGGTTCAGAAAAATCACGCCATCTTTCATCATATCAAAATGCTCGGCACGAATAAAATTGCGATTTGCGGGGCGGTCGTCTGCATGAAGGGTTACTACATCAGCTATTTGCAATAATTCTTTGAGTGAATCGCAACGCCGTGCATTGCCAAGCGCAAGCTTCTCGACCAAATCATAATAATATACTTCCATGCCCAATGCTTCTGCCAGCACCGATAGCTGTGAGCCTATGTTGCCATAGCCAACAATACCCAACTTTTTGCCACGTATTTCATGAGAATGTTGGGCAGATTTGTTCCACTTGCCTACGTGCATACCCGCACTTGCATCAGGAATATTGCGCATGAGCATAATCATCTCGCCTATAGCCAATTCGACCACACTACGCGTATTGCTGTAGGGAGCATTGAATACTGCCACGCCATGTTTTGCGCAGGCTTCGAGGTCTATTTGGGTAGTGCCAATACAAAACGCGCCTACTTGCATAAGTTTAGGGGCGTTGGCAAGTACTTTAGCTGTAACGCGGGTTTTAGAACGAATACCTAAAATAGAAATATGTTGTATTTTTTCGGCAAGTTCGGCTTCGTCCAGCGCATCTTTAAGCACTTCTACATTGTAGCCTTCTTTTTTAAATATTTCTACAGCGCGTGGGTGTATGTTTTCAAGAAGCAAGACATTTATACGATTTTTGGGGTATGAAATTGCCATGGGCAATTTATTTACATACAAAAACTCTTCAAAGCTGGGGGCTATAAAGTCAGCTTTTTTCATAACGTTTTCACGTTCAACATTTTCAGTAAAGGCAAAAAAGGCGTTGGCAAGTCCTGCTTCACGTATTTCAAAATCGGTATACCCATCCCCTATTACATATATGTCGCCTTTGAGTTGTAGGCTTTGCAAAAGTTTTACTTTGCCTTTGTCTTCCGCCAAAACACTATCGGCACAGCCAATAATAGCACCTTCTGCATTATATAAAAAGGAATTAGCATAAATATTTTCAGCTTTCAGCCCGTACTCTATAGCTATTGGTTCTATAAACTCGCGGAAGCCACTAGAAACCATGAGAATGGTATCAGCGTATGTTGTCAAAAACTGTGTATTACGTTTAAAGGAGTCAGAAACTTGTGTCCGCAATCGTTCTAATAACTTAGGCAAGTGCTTTTTATGGGCGCGTAGCAAGGCGATGCGTTGTTTTAACGATTCATTAAGCGAAAGCTCGCCTGCCATACCCTTATTTGTAATGTCTTTGATAGCCTGCAACACTTCTGCGCTGTCAGCTTCGCCTTGTAGAGCTATTTCAGCCAATTCATCAAGTCCTTCTACTTTGGTGAAAGTGCTATCAAAATCTATGATAAAATATTGAAGAGTTTCCATGTGTAAAATCTATAATTTAAATTTGTAATTGTAAAATACTGATAATCAATTTTTTACATATTATTAAAACATATAACTTGTTATGAGATGCAAAATTAGGTATAAAAAAACTTTTTTTTATCTAATTTTGTAAAAAGCTATATTTTAGTGTTTTCATAAAACCTCGCACTTTGTATTTATTGTAGCAAAGCACCTAAGCTTATTCCCAACCAAATGTATAGATATATCTTCTTTTTAGTTTTTTTTAGTTTTTTTTCTTTGACAAGTTGCCAAAGATTAGCCATAGGCACTCAAGCTCCGCCTTTCAAAGCTACGAGTTTAGATAAAGAGGCATTTGATTTATCCGCATTGCGCGGTAAGAAAGTTCTACTTTCTTTTATGCGCAATGTTGGATGCCCTGTTTGCAATTTGCACACGCATGAATTACTTGCCTACGCTGATAGCTTGAAGGCGTTGGGCGTGGAGATATTGATGATACATCAATCGCCTATAGAAACTATCAAAAAGTACTTGGCACAAGATGAACGCGAGTGGAGCTTTCAGTTTATTTCAGATACAGAGCAGAGACTTTATAAACTTTACAAGGTCAAGCCTTCGTTTTTGCGGTGGGTAAGCAGTGCTTGGCGCGGTGCATTGGCTAAACGTAAAAAAGGCGAAAAACTTTACAAAACAAAAATCCCACAGGAAGGCAAGCGCGGTATGTTGGGTGCAGATTTTTTATTGGACGAACAGGGCAAATTGATTGCTGTGAACTACTGTCGTTTTGTAGGCGACCACTTGCCTCCCGCTAACATATACAAGCAGTTCAAAGAAAACAAGTAGCTGATTTTATATTTTTTCAATTTTAGCTCAAAATTTGCGTTATGTCTAAGTCGTATGTATCTTTGCGCCTTAAAAATAAAAACGTAGAACCTAAAATAGCATGAAACCTTATTTTTTATATCTGCTCCTTTGCTTTGCACCTCTTTTACTTACCGCCCAAACGGAAACCGTTGATGTACAATGGGCAAGTCGTGTATTGGGTGTTTCCTCTGAATTTACTGATGTAGAGAAAGCACAAGGTGCGCAATACAAAGCAGAGCAAGCATTAGGCAAACCCGACAAAATGCCTTCACCAGGGCAAAGTCAATGTGCTTGGTCACCCTCCAAAAAAAACAACCCTGATGGCGAATGGATTAAAGTAGGCTTCGATAAACCTATGAAAATTAACCAAATAGTAGTTGCGGAAAATTACAACCCTGGCTCTATTAGTAAAGTGGCTGTATATGATATAATAGACAAAGAATATATTATTTACAACAATCCAAATGTAGGCCCATTGAACGCCAAAGCGCGTATGTTTTCTGTCATACACAAAACGGATTTTGAAGTAAAAGCAGTAAAGGTATTTCTTAGTACTGCCAAAGTAGATAACTTTAACCAAATAGATGCCATAGGTATTTCTACTTCTACACAACCAATAATAGCAAAAATTAATGTAATTCAAGAACCGAATATTAAAGTAAAATCAAAACCTGAAAACCTAGGTGTTGGTGTAAATTCAGAATTTCAAGAAATAGCTCCGATGGTTACGCCCGATGGCAAAACTATCTACTTCACGCGCTCAAAACACCCTAACAATGTGGGCAATCCTGAAAAACAAGACGTTTGGTATGCCGAAATACAAGGTGACGGAAAATTCAGCGAAGCTAAAAACATGGGAAGCCCCGTAAATACCTATCACCACAACTCTTCCTTTTCGATAACCCCCGATGGCAACAGTATGTTGCTCAATAATATCTATAATACAGATGGCTCACTCGAAAAAGGACTTTCTATTACCACCAAACAAGCCAACGGGAAATGGGGAAAGCCTCAAACCCTTACCATTGATGACTATTACAACAAAAATGAATACTCCGAATTTTGCCTCTCGCAAGACGGAAAAATCCTTATGATGACCGTTCAACGTGCCGACTCTTATGGAGGCAAGGACATTTACTTCTCACGCAATAAAGGCGATAACAGCTGGACACAGCCTGTCAATTTAGGCAAGGTTGTAAATACAGCTTCCAGCGAAACCTCTCCCTTTCTTGCCTCTGATGGCAAAGCCTTATATTATTCAACAGGTGGATTTAGTGGGTATGGTTCAAATGACATATTCGTAACCCGTCGCCTTGACGAATCTTGGACAAATTGGAGCGAACCCCAAAACCTCGGACCCGAAATTAACACGCCTGAATGGGACGCATACTTTACCATAACCGCGAAAGCCGATTATGCCTATTATACTTCTTACGACAATTCTATGGGCGAAGGCGACATTTTTCGTGTAAAAGTATCTGATAAAAACAAACCCGAACCCGTAGCCCTCATCAAAGGAACGGTCTATAATAAAAAGACAAACTTGCCTATAGAAGCCAATATCGTGTATGAAATACTGCCAAGTGGCGAAAATGCAGGCAAGGCTACCTCAAATGCGCAAACAGGTCTGTACAAAGTAGTATTGCCCCTCAAGAAAAATTATGGCATATTGGCAGAAGCACATGGCTTTATTCCTGTAGAAGAAAATATAGACCTTACTGACAGTACTAATTATACGGAAATAGAGAAAAATCTTTATTTAGTCCCTATCGAAAAAGGCGTAACTTTAGAATTGAACAACATCTTCTTTGAACGCTCTACCTATAACTTATTACCCGCCTCTTTTCCCGAACTTAACCGCATTGCCGAATTGATGAAAGAGAATACAACGATGGCTATCCGTTTGGAAGGACACACCGAAATATTTGGTAAAAAAAGCGACCGATACCAACTCGCCGAAGACCGCGTGAAGAGTGTCAGAGGTTATTTAGTACGGCAAGGAATTTCTGAAAGTAGAATTAAAGTAAAATCTTTTGGTGGTGATAAACCCAAAACAGAAGGACGCACCGAAGAGGAAAGAGCCAAAAACCGTCGTGTAGAAATGCGCATATTGGAACAATAATTTTATCAAGCAAAAAAACAGCTTGCCTACCCTACATTCAAGGCAGGCAAGCTGTTTTTTTTATGCACAATAAATACAAAACAGCTTGCCTACCCTACATTCAAGGCAGGCAAGCTGTTTTTTT
>JAYTNK010000784.1:0-1656 GCA_043748375.1 Cytophagales bacterium | reverse complement strand
AATACAAAGCCCAACGCAAAGTGGTAACAGACCCTCAAGGGCAACTTCTAATAGCTATGCTTGTGGCACAAGCCAAAAACAATGGCTTGAATTTGCCTATTTACGGTATGTATAACATTGGGCAGTTGTGGTTTTTTGTGGTCTTGGCAGGCAAGGAATATACGACTAGCAAAGCCTTTGATGCTACTGACACAGACGACCTCAAGCAAATCATCAACGCACTACAATACGTGAAGGCGCATATAGAGCGAAATGTATAATTTTTCTATCTTTGCCTTGGCTGACTTTTCAGCAGATAAAAGCGATTTTGGAAAATACAGAGAATTTTGTAAATTAGCGCATGGATACTGAAAACATTATTTCAAAAACAAAAAATATACTGTTAGTCTTGGCTGAAAATACAGAGGCAAATCCAGCACTTCAGCATTTGGTCGCAAATTTTTGTGGAACGGTAGCCCACGACCTTTCAGCCCTCGAAGGAGATTTCAGCCAAAAAAGAGTGTATGTCTGTGGCGATGTAGGCAAGCTTGCCTGCCATAACACACTTTTATATGTTATTCGAGAACTTTCCTACTATGATGAAAATAGCCCCCACGCAAATATGCAAGTCGTTTCGCTGGGACAAGTTCCTGTTACGGTTTGCGGTGTAGGCGTATATTTCAGATGCCTTTTTGAGGAAACCGATTATTTTCAAGCTATCAAAACAGCCCACGCTTTTCAAGACCTAACTGAGTCGACCAAGCCCTCGCAAGCGTTTCGAAAGGGTATTTATTTGACTGAAGTTTCAAAAGAACTCACAATAGCACAAACAGAAATATGGCATTATCGCCTTTTGCGGTGTTCAAGCAATTTTTCAGGCGCAACAGAAAATTTCTGCGACATAGACCACTTCCTTGTAAAAAATATGAATGAAGTAGTAAAATATGTTTTTGAAAAAGAAACAGATTTGAACCATGTCTTGGCACAAATTTACGAAAATACGAAAGATACAGACGCAGGCAAGGAGAAAAAAGCCAAAATAAAAGCCCATTCTGACAAAACAAAAGATATGCCCCAAGAAGGATTGATTGCCTTTTGTACCTTCTATGACAAAGCTGGTTTTGCACACCTAAAGCTCTCGCCTACGGATAGATATGATTGGCAATACAAGGGCATAAGTGGACTAACAAAACTTCACTTCAAACTCAAGCCAACTGTACAAGATGACTATTTAGTAAAAGAATTTAGTGTTACTTTGTACCCTAATTCGGTGTTTTTTATTCCACTTTCTACGAACAGGCTATACACCCACGAGATAAAGCCTTCAGTCTTGCCTATTGATAAAATTCCTACGCGCATGGGTTATGTAGTGCGTTGCTCGAACAAAGAGGCTTTGCACATGAATAACCAAACCTACATCAAAGAAGGTGGCACATTGATAAAACTTGAACCCATGACAGATGCAGGTATGGAGGACTTGAAAGATACTTACAGGCAAGAAAACCAATCAGAAAACGAGGTAAAATATGGTAAAATAGATTTTAGCATGAACTTGGGTGATTACCAAAAACCGATTTATTAACTACCAAAAAATATGGAACAACCATACTTTCAAAAATACTTACTGCCTTTAGGCAAGGATTTATTTCATATCTTATCACAGTCAGTTGATTTTGA
>JAYTNK010000783.1:0-1617 GCA_043748375.1 Cytophagales bacterium | reverse complement strand
CAAAAATTAGAAAAATGGAGAACCGTATTATCAAAAAAACAGCAGGTGTTACGTTTGAAACCTGCGATGTAGCGTTCACAGAAACAGATATGGCACAACGCCGCTATGAAATTTCTGTTATGCTTATTCATCATTGCCAAATAGAACTACCCGATATGGTATTACAAAAAGAAAGCATGATGGATAAATACACCAAAAGCGGGAGCGATATTAACTTTGAAAGCCATTCCAAATTTTCAAGATACTACTACCTCAAAGGCAGAGAAGAAGCCGATATTCGCGCTTTCTTTACAGAAGAAATCCTTACCTTCTTTGAAAATTATACCAATTATGAATTAGAAATTAGGCATAATATTGTACTCGTACATACCAATAAACGCCTACTTTCTATGCCCGAAATTAAAGAAATATTAGCCTTTGGCGAAGCATTTATGCAAGCGGTAGCGCATTCAAAACGCGAAACACTTGCACACGCATAAGGAAAACGTAGGGGCGCATTTCAAAATCTCCCACCGTCCCTCTCCATTTGGAGAGGGTAGAGTCAGGTCGTATAGAAAAGCGAAATTTTGAAATGCACCCAAACGTAGTAGCTAAGATAGCCGCTTACAAAAGCGTAAAAGATAATTTTTATTCGTATTTTGTAAGCGTCTGTTTTTTCTCTTACCTCTCAGCGTTCCTAACTTATAGCTAAACAACCTATATGAAAACGAATTTGAAATACTTATCTTTCAGGATTTTAGGAGGTTTGCTTCTTGCCTGCCTGCTATGCCTGCCTCGCGCAAACGCCCAAACGCGCATGGCGACTTATAACAACATTGCTTGGGGGTGCTACTTTGGCGACCATAAAATCACGTCCAAATGGGGGCTTCATACGGAATACCAATGGCGCAGAACAGGTTTCGGACAACATGCGCAACAATCTTTGGCGCGCATAGGCGTAAACTATCAACTGCACCCAAAAGTGATGCTTACGCTTGGTTATGGGCTTATTCATACCTATAGTTATGGCGACTTGCCTATAGCCCGCTTAGATAACGCAGGCAAGGGACAACTATTTCCTGAACACCGTATTTATCAAGACGTGCTTATCAACGATAAAATTGAAAAAGTAGATATACAACACCGCCTTCGCCTTGAACAACGGTATATGGGGTTATTTTACGATACCGAAAATAACCGCATCGCAGGCAAGTGGAAACTTTTTAACCGCTTCCGCTATCGCTTCAAAATAGCTGTACCGCTTACTGAAAAATGGTATGCACACGGTTATGATGAATTATTTGTGAGTTTTGGCAAAGATGTTGGTTATAATGTATTTGACCAAAACAGAATAAACATAGGACTTGGCTACAAACTGAATAAACACGCCAAAATAGAAGCAGGCTATTTCAGTCAAATTACCCAAAAAGCAAGGCTATCCAATAATTTAGCTGTTTTTGAGTATAATCAAGGCTTTTTAGTGTCGCTATTTTATAATTTAGATTTTACCAAGAAATAAATCAACTATTAATCAGCTACTAAGGAATAGAAATTAAATAACTTCATCATTTTACTCACGCGAAGCCACGCTGTAAGCGTCTGTTGGCATTGCCACATCACGCAAAAGTCCAATAACAG
>JAYTNK010000782.1:0-13883 GCA_043748375.1 Cytophagales bacterium | reverse complement strand
CCCTTGCAAATGAACAACCAAAGCAACGCCTTTGCTTACGAATACCAATACACTGACCATCTTGGCAATCTGCGCATGACCTTCCGCGAAGGTATGGACAATGCACCTGCCAAAGCCACGATGGAAGATGCCAACAAAGTAAGCGAAGAAAACGAATTTGCTAACGTAGCCCTGACGCGTGACGGTACATTTGCGCAAACAGGGGCAAAATCTGCCAAACTCAACGCAAGTGCAGGTAAGCCACTCGGACCTTGGAAGTCTATGCCCGTACAAGCAGGTGATGTTTTAGATGTAAGTGCATCGGGATACTACCATAATCAAGGCAACGATAATAACTATGATGTTACAAAAGTCCTATACAATGTGATATCAACCAGTCTGGCGACATACAGCTCACAAACACAAGGCGAAAATCAGCGCACTAAATTCCCTTTTTCCAATATTTTCAATCTTGGGCTTTCGGCTGTACTTGGAACGAATGGGAGCAATAATGTAAAAATTCCTGATGCCTATTTAGCTCTTGTATTTTATGATGAACAAGGTGTAGCTTCAACAACACACTATAGAAGAGTTCAACTACAAGGAGGCATTTTAAACGGACAATGGCAAAACCTCTTAGCGAACTTCACTGTTCCTGCCAAAGGGCGTGTAGAAATATTCGTAGCCAATACAAGCAACACCAATGTATGGTTTGACAATTTGGAAATCAAACACAAAGGAGCTATCATTGCCCAAGAAACGCACTACGACCCATGGGGACTGGAGTTAGTAGGGATAGGCAGGCAAGGACTCAACCGCTTTACCTTCAATGGACAAAGCGAAAAACAAGCGAACCTCTCTGATGGCAAAGGCTACTTCTATGAAACAGACTTCCGTGGCTATGACGCAACCTTAGGACGCTTTCATGCGTATGACTTAAGAGCAAGTGCTTATGGTGGTATCACGCCGTATCATTTTGCGTTGAATAACCCCATAGGATTCAATGACCCTACAGGCTTGGAAGGAAAACCAGTAAAACCAAAACCAATATTGCCAACGCCACCTGTTCCCTTTGACCCTTCTGAAGCTCCTAAGCCAAAGCCAGGTGAGCCTAAACCTATTCCACCCGTGGAAACGCCCAATCCTCCCAAGACGAATTATTCCATAGACGTGAAATTTAGTGACCTTGGCGGAACTACAACTATAGAAACCAAATGGGGGGCAGCTGGTAAATCTATAGTTTGTTGGGATTGGAAGGACAACAGTAACTACACCCAAAGTATTACTAATACTCCTGGTACTAAAAAAGACCCACCTATGGGTATTATTAGCGACCCTGAGATTAATAGGCATCCTAAACGGGATTCTTATAGATTTAAAATACGTGTTGATGACTTTAGAGATAATTGTTCCCAAGATGACTTTTATGACTTATTTAGCTATTTAGAACTAAATTGGCCAAAGCCTACTGATCCTACTGCTGCAATTCCATTAGATCAGATAAAAACAAAGTGGATAGATCATAAATTAGGACCAGGGTCTGGTATAGCTGTTCTATGGGATTACGTTTATAGCGGTACAGAGAAAAGATTTATTGATCGGAAGGAGAGGTTAGTGGGTGTACATACAATCTATATTAATGCTGCATATACACCAGGTTCGAGTATATCTGGCGAGAGTACATTTACGGGGGCATTTACTCATGGCAGCGTAGAAGTTAAGACTGCTACGTCCAATGCTCAAGCGGGCAGTTACGTCACTCATCAATTAATATTTTATACTTACTAATCACAATATTAGTACTTCTTCATACCACTAAAATAGTTATGGTGTGGAGAAGTGCTTCTTATAGTTAAAGCTTGCATACAATAAACTTAAATTGCATTTTAAAATACTTTATAATCAAATAGTTGGAATATTTATTATTTTAAAAAAAATTAAAAAATCTATGGTTTTTGAGCGTATATTTATATTTAATCTTTTAAAATTTGTAAAGCATGAAAAATAGAGTGTTTTTATTTTTTGTAGTTATTATTTTTCTAATAGCTTGCATATTTACTTCTAATTTATGGGGGAAACTTCGTAATTTAGAACCTTTGAGTGAAGCTATGACAAATAAATCGGAGTTTTATTATATACACAGCAGTCCAATTACAGAATCGTTTTATTATCAATGGAGGTATTTTGGCGTAATACGCTTTGAAATGCAAGCTTATTGTTGTAACATTCGCAAGATAAACAATGAGAAATTCAGGTTGTCTATAAAAATTAAAGCATTGGAAACTATTGATGCTTTACTGTATCGTAGTCAAAAATATGATGATTTTTTTATCAATATTGATTGGACGCAAAATGAAAAAGATACAACAGGCAAAATGAAAAATGTAGTTCTTAAAGAACTTAGTGAATCTGGAGAAATAAATAAATTAATTAAACACAAATTTGAAATAGAGCATATCGGCTCATGTTTTATAGAGCAGTATGGTGAAGTAAACGTTCATCAAATAGTGCTTGAATTTGGATATAGCCTCAAAAATGGACAATATTTGAAAAAAAAATTAATCACGAATGTTTTTAACAAACTTTATATAACTAAGAAACAATAAAATATTTATATTTACGGGTATTCCCCACTATTCCAAGTTTGTTTTGCTAAAAAATAGCTAACTGTTTAGCGAAGCGAACTTGGAACTTTCTATGAAGCGAGCTTTCAACTTACCTGTTGCGGTAGCAAAACAATGCCGAGCTAAAACCAATACAAAAAACAAAGTGTTAGCAGGCAAGTTGTATAAAAAAGAACCCACTCCGTTATCATTTAACGGCGTGGGTTTTTGTTATGCTTGTGCCTCTATGTAGTGGATTTTGCTACTCTCCTCGCAAAGCGAATGGAATAACTCTTTCAAGTACCTCATCAAACGATATTGCTTGAGCGTGTTGCCGCTCACTTCGCTACGTTGTGCTTGTACCTCAAGCACATACTCAAACATATCATCTATCAAATACGTGCTCTCTTGAGGTGTGAACTCTTCCATCATATTTTTGATAGCTTGGTTCGTGGTTAAATTATCGAACATAATTCACCTCCTTTTCCTTTTTCGTATTGCTCAGGGCATAGAAATAGTCTTGCAATAAGACCAACAAACCATAGCGCGTATCTGCTTCATTATCTCTTACGGCACGATTAGCCAAAACGCAGTCGTGCCGAAGGTCGCTGATGTGCTTCTGCAAAGAGGGCAAATCAAAATCGCGTAGCAACAAGTCTTCTAAATGGTTACTCATGGCTACCTCCTTCAGTAAAGACAATGTAAAGAGCCTTATGCAAATACTCCATACGAAATAATCGAATAGACTCTGCGTTTATCTTTTTAAATTTTTCAGATTCGCCATTTTCCTTTTCCATTTTGGCGGCTAATACCTCTATTTCACTCCATTGTTTTTCGGTAAAGCGTTTGCCATAATTACTGAAAAACACGTCTTCAGTACTACTTCTGTAGTCTTGAAACGTAATAAGTGAATTTAGGTACTTGTCTTTTTTCTCTTCATGAAAACTTTCCTCTAAGGCTTTTTGCCTAAGCTCTACCTCAGCGAGCCTACGCTCTTGCGCCACCAATGCCTGTGCGTTCTGCAATACCAACTCCGCAGGCGAGAGCTTGGTTTGCGCCTCTTTCAAAGTCTTCTCGCAATCGAGGAAGTATTGCCTTGCCTGCTTACCTTTTTCAGTGCGTTGCAACATGGCAATTTCTTTGGCGCAATCAAGCGTAAGGGCATAGTCGATAAGGTTGCTTCTACCACCCTTTGAGTTGTCGTCATTTTTGACGCTAACCTTGACATAGTCTTGGTTTTCGACAAAACCATATTCAAACATACGTTCACACCACTTGGAAAAGTCAGTTTTTACCTCCAAAAAGTCGTGTAATTCGCGAGCAGAAACAACTTGTTCACCCTCGCGTTGCTCAACCCTTATAAGGGGAGCAGTGCCATTATTTGTAAATGGCATTTTTTCATTGTTACTTTGCATATAGCATTTGTAAAGATGTGAAAAAAAGCCCCTGCACACCCTCGTAAAGTTAGCAAGGGGCTTTTTTCGGTTTGTTTTTAAGTTATTTAACTTATATTAGGGCAAAAAAAATTAGACATTAAACATTTGGCGCAAAATTATTAGGTAGGCATTGGATATTTTATGCCTTCCCGTTTCCCATTTAGTTATCCTATCTTGGGAAACTCCTAATTTTTCTGCCAACTCTTGTTGAGTCATACCTGCTTGTGTCCTTAATTCTTTGAGTTTTTCGCCTGTCATTACATTAAATAACTTATTGCAAAGTAAATTGATGTTTTCCATAATTCCAAATGTTTTAGTGTTTTTTTTGAAAAATAATTTTTTGGGTAGGCAAGTTATTGGTTTTGGGCTTGTTTGAGCCTTTCGATGCGCTCTTTGCGGACATCTGCCACAAATTGCTTCACCTCTGTATTGAGTTCTTTCGCCTCTTCTATGCGCTTGTCGAGTCTTGTATTCATGGCTACGATTTTTTTGCGCATAATCTTTAGCTCGTCCCTTGTTTCTTCGTACAAAGTCATATTTTTAGAGATTGTTTAATTGTGTATTTAGGTTGTTGGTGGCGCGTACAAGCTCAATCAGAATGTTAGTATCATAAAGGACATTCTTTGCTTTCATCAGCTAAAAGGGCTTTAGTAGTGATTTCGTGAAGTTTTTTGGTGAGTTTAATCCTACCAATTAGATTTTTACCCGTGTTGTGATAATTATTTTTTTTAGCCCAAGCGTGTGTTCCACCTTCTGCTAAAATTTCTTCTGCGGTTACTGTTTTCATACTTTTTTTGTTTTACGTGAAATGATACGCCAACATAACGCAAAAAAGTGCGTTAGGTATCAAAAGCTGTTTTGATTTTGGGTGGCTGTGGTTTTTACCGTTTATTCAAACAGACGATTATACCAACGCCTCCTCAAGCTCTTTTCTGAACGCATCAAAAGACTTCGCAACAAAAACGAAACCGCCTGCTTTGCGTATGCCTTCCAAAAATGCCTCTTGGTAGGGGCTTACCACGTCCTTGCCTTTTTTGATTTCAACGGCTATGAACTTACCTGTTGCTTTTTGGTAGCCTATGATGTCGCTCACACCTCTTTTTGCGCTGTTAGCCCTGTACTTGCCTATTTTGGCATCATACACTCCCATGTTGTTTTGCCTCCAAACGTGGAAACCGCTCAGATTAAGCCAGATCACAATCGTATTGGTAAGTGCGTTTGTACTTGTTGTTACGTCTTTCTTGCCTACTGCCGTTTTTGTAGGCTTTGCGTCTGATTTGGTGGTGGTAGCGCGTTTGGTAGGCGAGTTTTTGGCGAATAAGTCGCGTGCATTCTTGTTTGAATTTCTCATAGTCTGTGATGATAAGGTAGGAAAGTTCTTTTGAGAGCCTCTCAAGCTCTGATATGGTAAACAGTAGCCCGAAACTGGTTAGATATTTCACCACTTGGCTACGGGCTTGCGCCTCCTCTTTGCCAAAGCGTTTGCGCAGGCTGTCGTTATCTTCTTTGAGGTAGGTTTTAACCGTTTTGTTAGGGTAGCGGAGGCTGTACTCCTCAAAACAAACTTGGCAGTCCTTTGCTTTGTCTGCCAATAGTTCGTCTTCGAACTCCTCAAACAGTAAATTGGCTGGCTGTTCCAAGTAAATCTCTTTGGTACAGGTAGGGAAACAGGCTAATACACGCTCAAAACTTACGTGGCTGTATAATTCTTTGAGCCTCATCACGTCCAACTCCTCTTTGGTAACGTCATAGTAGCGTGCCTCGTTGTTCTCACGAAACGCCTTGATTTCGGACTCGGAGGCGCGTCCTTTCATGGCTTTTTCAGTGAAGTTGTCTATTTCGTAGGTGTTACCGCGTGCAATAGGCAAGCGTTCTTCTACGTCATACAACTCGAACCAACGCATCACTTGTATTTGGTCAATGCCTGAGAAGCTCACTACACCAAACCCACCACTTTTCGCTTTGCCAAAGATATAAATGACCTCCTCCAATTTGAGGTAGTAGTATTTCGCTATTACGGCTTCAGATATACTCACAACTTGCATATCGGAGGCTTTGTGAGGTCCCGCAAAAGAGTTCAATATATCTTTCACAAGGAACGTGATAGCAATTTCGTAGTCTATAGGTGTCATTTTACGCAAACGCGCCAAAGAAGGCACATCTTCATTGCGAATGAATTTGGCTACATTTACTTGTGGCTGTCTGTTAAGAAACAGGCACATGGCTTGCTGATTCCCTTGCGAGCAGTTCTTCAACAGTGATACCGTACTTTGCTGCAACAATTCGGTATGTTTCGTAGGCAAGTTCATCGTGTGATTTTGCCCTGTTGTCTGATTTTGGGGTGTGTTTGATGTTTCCATTGTTTTGTTGTTTATAGTTTTCCTTTACAGTTTTAAGAATATCGTTGAATTTATCGTTGATAATCATAGGCGAGAGCTTTTGCCGTATCCACTCATCTTTATTATTGATGAGCAAGTAATCGAATGCGTTCACCAGTTCTTCAGGGGTTATACTTTCTACAATATTGCCCGCCTCTCGTTGTTTATTGATGATAGCTTGGGTAAGTTTGTCAATGATGCCATTCATAGCTACGCCCTCTTTTTTGCCAAAGCCGATGTAAGCCGTTCCAAATTCTTTTTCGTAATGCGCAAAGAACAAATCTACCGCACCCTTATAGGCAGGGTGTGTCGCTTTCTTTTTGGCGGTTTTGTCAGCTACAAAGTCTTCAAAACGCTTTGTGTGATTGCGCATCTTGTTTCCCTTTTCATTCACTACCCAATTCTTAGCGTCCCAATGATGCCAAAACTCAAGGGCGTAACTCTCGCTTTTGCCATTACAACCCCAAGATTTCGCCAAACTTACAAAAACATCTATTGGTAAAGGCGTGTACCCATTCGTTTCTTGGTGGGCTTGTATGTCAATATTTTGGGGTGTTTCTTGGTAACTGTGCGGTAGTGGTGCGTTCGTGATACAGTAGCCTTGTTTGAATACGTGTGTATAGTCGCCATTGGGTAGTACCTCGTCTTCTTGCACCAAACGGAAGCCATCAGGGACTTCAGGGGAAAGGGGGGCGGGCGCAAAAGGGGGTTTGGGGTTTTCTTGTTCTGTCAAGGGGCAGGCAAGGTTTTCCGTTTGCTGTGGTGCAAAATTTTTTAAAGAAATATCCTCCCCCAGCTCGCCTGCCTCGTGAGAGGCAGAAGAAAAAGAATGATTTGTATTACAATAATCTTTAGTATTAGTATTCTTTGTATGTTCAACGTTTCGTTTAGGGGGTGTAAACGTTTCGTTTATAGGGGTGTAAACGTTTCGTTCATAGGTTTCGTTGGGTGTAAACGTTTCGTTTATACCTTTCGTAACCACTTCCTCGCAATCAAAGGTTATTTTAATGATGTTTTCAGGCACTATATCAATGTATTGCCTTTCTTGCGCTACATACTTTTCAAAGCTCACATCTTTGAAATTCCTTGTTATCAGTCTGTACACTACCAAACGGTTCAAGGCTTCATTAACTGTCTTCGCAGACCAGCCAAATTTCTTAGCAAAGTCCTTGCTTTGTTTTTGTAATTCCTTGCCTTCAAACTTTTTTTTGTATCCAACAAGCTCGTCTTTTTCATATACAGGCGTAAGTCTATGCCAATACACGATTTCAGAAAGTATTATGATAGCCGTCATGTCGGGTGCGCCTGACTTGGTAAGCACTTTGCTGAACCAAGTGTGTGGTATCAAAATGCCTCTACCAAAGTCTAAATCTTTGATAGCAAGCACAGAAGGTGTTGATGAGATAATTTTCATGGAAAGAATTTTTTTACTCAAATTTGTAAATGTGAATAGAAAGGCGTATCTTTGCCTTGTCTTTCACGATGTCGATTATCGTTGAAAGGTTTGCCCCCAAATCAGGCCCACTGTTTTGGGGGTTTTTTCTTTCCGTAAAATTAGCAAATAAATATTTATTATTTTGTATATTCTATAAATATTTATTTATAGCATGGGCAAAAAATATATAACCTATGCGAGTTTACGAGTGTTGCGCTTTATGAAAGCCTCCAAATCGCTTGCTTTAACGACATAGCTCTTGCCTGCCATACCACCCACGAGTTTGCCTGCGCGAATGTACCTGCGTACAACCTCGTTACTACACCCCAATTTGGAAGCTACCTCAGACACTTTCAATAGCTTGTCGCTTTTGGAAGTGTCTATAATAGCTCTAAAAGCATCACCAATGTTTGCGCTATCGCCTAATCCAAACTCATGCTTGAATTGGCGGAGCATCTCCCGCGCTATGGCAGCGATAGATGCGTTATCGAGTTTTAGTTCTACAAGCATGGCTTCTTGTCTTGGCTAAGTTCTTGGATAAGATTCGACAAAGTAGCGTCAAACCCCCTTTGCTTTTCGATATGCCTCTTTACCGTTTCGAAGTAAATAGGCAGGATACCGAACTTATCATGCCCAGTGTATCCCGTCATGATGTTCACTACGCTTTGGCGTGTGATTTTTCTTTCTGGTAGCTTATTCCTTACAGCATCAAATACGGTAGTAGGAAAGCCGTAAGGTAGCTTATTTAAAAGGCTTTTCAGCTTGTCCCTTACCACTGTTTCGGTAGGCGTTCCGAGCAACTCATTGCCAAGCAAATCGATTGCGGTCAAAATGTTTTTTTCATTCATAAATAAATATTTTTGTTTTTCTAATTAAAATAAATATCTTTGCGCAAAGATAGCGAATATATATTTGAAATAAATATATATTTACGAAATAAAAATAAAAATTTATTATGGAAACTGGAGAAGCACTAAAAAACAATTCTGCCTCTGGCTCTCGATTCAGGGAAGCCATCGATTTTTTGGGTATGTCGCAAAAGGATTTCGCGACATCAATCGGTACAACAAGCCAGAGATTGATGAACTGGCTAACAGTCGGAACTAAGCCGTCTTCCGAAATCACGCTCAATTTGGTAAAAGTTCACCCGTCGGTGAATTGGTTCTATGTAATCTTTGGAGAAGGGCACGGAAAACTCTCTGACGGAATGAACTTTTTACATGGCGGTGTTTTTTTTGAGAACGAAAATCTCAAAAATGAGATATTGAAACTGAAAACGTTAATTAACTCAAAAGAGTCCATTATTCAGTATCTTGAAGCAAAAATGGTGGAGGCAAAGATAATCGATTAATTTCAGCCTCTAATTCTTGATCTGACATAGCAGATATTTTCGCTTCTATGGTCGTGATTGTACCACTATGTTCCACCTGTATTTTTTCTAAGCCCAACAGTTTCGCGCGTTTGTCTATTACGCCTACTATTTGGGTAAGTATGGAGGCATCGCCTATGCGTGCTTCTTCGGTTTGGGTTACTTCTACCTGGGAGGCTTCGATTGTTTTTCCATCTTTGCCTCCTTTGCCTACGGTTTTAGTGGTAGTGCGCACAGCTGTTTTTTTGCTCGCCTCATAAAGTTCCCAAAGCTCGCTTTCTATGAGGTCGAGTTTGGCTAACTCGCGTTTTTTTATTTCATCTACCTTACTTGTAATCTTACCCAAGTACATCTTATAGGCTTTTTGTAAGTCATAGCTTACGGTCGACCTTGCTATGCCCAAACGCTTTGCTATCTCGTGTTGCTGATAGCCTTTTAGCGTCATCTCCATGACAGTAAGCATATCAGCCGTTTTTTGGGCTTTGCTTCTTTCCACTTTGGGCTTTCTGGATTTGGTTACTACCAACCCACCTGTATTTTCTATCTCGTTACTCATTATATAAATATCTATTTATTTTACGCAAAAATAATAAAAATATTTGTATTTTAACAAATAATTATTTATATTTGCAGTGTGAAACAAGTAAAACATAATACAAAATGAAAAAGAGCGACTTTTTGAAAATAGGGCAGAACATTGAGAAAAAGTACAAAGCGTTTGAAAATGTATTGCACAGCTATTTGTATATACATGGGTGTGTAAGGTATAATGACAACACTTTTCAGTTTTGCAAACTAAATTTAGATGAAAGCGGAAAGTTTGAGGATATACAAGCCATATTAGAAAAAATACCATATAAAGGCATAGGGGCTTTTAGTTTATATTGGCAAGATGACTTAGATAGTGTGAAAACATTTAGAATTACGAACGGTGTAGGTGGAGGTGGGAAAGCACATTTCTCATGGAGTGAAGAAGAATATAAGGAATTGGAAAAATTAGGATTTCAACTATGTGTAAAATAATAATAGATATGCACCATTGGACAAGCGGTTTAAGTCGCTACACTTTCAATGCAGAGAACACGGGTTCGAATCCCGTATGGTGTACGATTGTAGTGGGAACACTATAATACAAGTGCCTAATGAGTACATCTTTTACAAGCTAAATAAGTCCAAGCTAAGCCATTGAAAAAAACAGCTACCCCTATCATTGGAGTAGCTGTTTTTCTTACTTCTTGGTAGTCCAAGCGCGGCTGTATTGGTGTTTGTCTATATCCATTTTTTGGAATACGTCTTGCATCAAAAGCAACTCGACCTCCTCCATACTTGCGCCAATGGATTGAGCTATGTAGGCTTTGGGCAGTTCGTGCTTTTGCACCAACTCTTTCACAATATCTGCCATTTTGAAGGCTATGTGTGTGCCTTTGGCGCGATTGATACGAATAGTCAGCAACATTCTTTCGGCTTCGTTTACATCAAGCACGGCACAAGGCACTTCCCAATTCTCTAACTTGGCAAGGGTCGCGCGGTGGAATCCGTCAATGACTACTTTGTTTTGAGAGATAAGGATAGGCTGTATCCAACCGTTGCGTTCAATACTAATTTTGAGTAGTCGCAATTCGGTAGGCTGAACCACATTAGGGTTGTAATCATTGGCGATAAGGTCATGGGGATTGAGCCATGCGATATGGTCAATCGGGTTATACAAAAATTGTTTCATATAGGTTGAGGAATTGAGTTTTATTATTATTACGGTTTCAAATTTATAGGTGTGAGTAAAAGCAACTCATACCATTCCTTTGGGTTTTCTACCATGGACACTTCGCCAATATCTTTTGTGATACCTGCCTTTCGCATAGTGTGAAAGAAGCCAAGTGTTGATGTATAGGCTGGAGAATTCTTGCCTGCCTGCAAGTCGTGTAGGTGTTTTTTCCAAAGATTTGGATACTCAAAACGGATATGCAGACGCATATGGCAACCTACGCAGATTGGTTTTAGGTTCTGCAAAGGTTTTGAATAGTCTTCTAAGTGGTAGTGCAGTAGCCCTTTTTCTTGACTGCATAGACAGCACTTAGTAGGTGGGGCTACCTTTCCGCTTTTGATAGCTCTGCGAATGATAGCCCCTGCCTTATTGCGTTCATCGCCCGTAAATCCATTGTATTCTTTCATATTCGTTCCAATAGCCTCACATTTTTATAGGCTAATTTTAAAGTGTAGTGTTTTGATAGGGCTTCAGCCTCTGCGTCAGCAGTAGGCAAGGCGTTGGTAGCATTTTTAGTAGCTTGCCTGCCCTCTAATACGATTTTCTGTACGCCAAACTCGCTGAACATTTCTGATAGCGTATACACCAATTCCATTCCTCGCGCAGCCAGTTCAGGGAACACTCTCCGCGCTATTACCAAAGTAGGTTTATACTCTACCAGGACAGCCTGTAAGTCTTGGCGGTGGCTGTCGGTAATGAGCAGTCTTTTTTGTATGACTTTGGGGTGCTGTACTGCTTTTGCTACGAACTCACGGTTTCCCTCTATGCTGACACACAAAGAGCGACCACAGGCGATGGCTTGGATAGATAACAAAGAAATACACGAGCCAAGGTCGAGGCAAGGCTCAGGCTCGCTCGCGTGTTTGCGTATGATAGCCACTATGTCTTGGTGTATAGCAGGGAACTCGCCTCGTGTTTGGTAGGCATCTATGTAGGCTTGGTCATCAAACCGCTTGCTTTGATTGTTCTTCATAATTTTTTTCTTTTTGTGTAACAGCGTTAAAGCCTTTGGGCATAAGCACGCGCTTGTAAGAACCGTTTACAACCGCCTTAAATACATACAAAATAGGATAGCCACCGTATGGATTGTTGTACTTCCCCTCTTTGATAGCGTTTGTGCGTCCTTTTTCTGCTTTGGCTACCATAACCCGTGCCTTATTTTGTTGTTCGGCATCTGTTATTTCTTGTGCTATGTATTGGTAGATGCCTAAGAAACTCTTTGGGTACTTGGCTATGATGCCGTACCTATCTAAAGAGTGAAAGTACCGCTCTTGCAAAATCATTTCGGGGAATAAGTCGCACACTTGAGCATAAAAGGCAGGCTCAGCCTGTTTGAGTTTGTAGATGTTCTTGCTACTCTCTGCGTGCAGAGGCGTGCTCACACGCATAGGCATATTAGCAAACATTTGGTAGTCGTAGCTTTTGCAATAGCCAATACCTGTATCATAGAAGTACTTGAATATGTCCATCTCCTGCCAATTGTAAATCGGTTTGCAAGATTTGATATTGGTATAGTGTGTGTCTGCTATGTAGCTCTCGTGTTTTTTTACCAAAATAGAAGATAGGCGTACCATACTTTCAGCGGCGCGTATGCCTATCAAAAGCCCTATCTTGCCTTTTCCGTCCTGCGTAATGAACTTATCAGACGTGTATTGGCTCATTATCTCGGTAGTTTTGATAGCATAATCAGGCATTGGGCGCAAGTGCCTACGGTTTGGGCACCATTGCACATACGAATTTTTATTGCCCAATACGTATTTCTCGCTTTCGAGGGGTATGCAATAGTAGCGAAAATCAAACCTACCTGATAACCGTACTTGATTCACAAAGTCTATTACAGTGTCTTGTATAAGCTCTTCATCTCTGAAAATAACCTTTACTTTCTCTTTTATGCCAAGCTCCTTATATACCGCGTCCACCAAGTCAAGCATAGTCCAACTATCTTTCCCCCCTGAAAAGCACACGTAAAGCGTGTCAAAGGAAGCTATAAGGTGTCTTATACGTTGTTTAGCTGCCTCCAAAACATCAATGTCGAGGTACTCAATAAGGTCGTTCTTAGTGTTGCCCATCTTTCAAAATTTTAATTGATAGGGCATCTATACGCTCTGCAATCGTGTTGCAATCGGAGTATTGTGCCTTTAGGTAGGCAAGCAGTTCGTACCAATGGGCTTGTTGTTCCTCCGTATCGAATATTATCTCATATTTGATGACATAGCCATTGTCGGTCGCTTTTTCAGTTTCTGCCTCTGCCTCACCTTGCATTTGGGCTTCTTCTAAAATGGCGTTCAGGTCGGGAATATTGAGGCTTTTCATGAAGCTGTCGCCTATCGCTTTCAGTTCGTCGATGTCCCAATGATTAGCGAGCTTGTCGATGTCCCACCTGCCTGCGTGGTGGTTGTCTAACAAGCAACGTTTACGCATCACCTCTTCGCTGAGGTCTTCACTTACATAGCAGGGGATTTCTGTAAACCCAAGCGTACACGCGGCGCGAAACCTTTGCGCACCAGCATAAATAATGTACTTGCCATCTTCATTTAGGTTCACAAGACAAGGACGGGCTGTGAAATAGTCCTTATCAGATTTGAGGCTCTCGCATAGCTGCTGAAAATCTTTTTCCGCTATTTCGCGGGGGTTGTCCTCATAAACTTCTAAGAGTCTTGGGGACAGTAATTGCATTTGAAACATAGGAGCTTAATCGCTTGTTATGAGGAATCAAATGCAAATAAAAACATTTTTATTAAAAAAACAAATATTTATTAAATATATCTATATTTGCATTTATTATTACATAGAATAAACAAATATTTATTATGAATACTCATGTGTTTAAACTACCAAGCGGAGTAGAGTGCGAGATTGAACACCTATTAGGCGAACACCAAGACATGTTCCTTAACAAGAACTATGAAAAAGAGGGGACG
>JAYTNK010000781.1:0-2599 GCA_043748375.1 Cytophagales bacterium | reverse complement strand
GTTGGTTGGTACCAAGAAAAACACTGGACACCGCATGGCTGAGTGTTCGACATAGGCATTGCCACTTCAAAAGCCTTGCATAAAGTAAGTCAAGGCGTAAGTCCTTTATTATCGGGGGGTGTGCAAGAAAATGACAACGGCAATGGCGGACTTATGCGTATCTTGCCTCTTATTTTCTACCTCGTAGGCAAGCCAATAGAAGAACGGTTTCGGTTGATAAACGAAGTTTCAGGTGTAACACACGCCCACATTCGTTCCGTTTTGGCTTGTTTTATTTATAGTGAATATGCCCTTTTACTTTTGGCAGGCAAGGACAAATTGGAAGCCTACCAAGCTATGCAGCAAACAGTGAAGCATTTTTTGCAAAATTTTGTGGTATGCAACTCTATAGAAATAACTAAGTTTCATCGCGTTTTGGAAATACCTATAAGCAACTACGAAAGTACGCCTCTTTATCAGTGCGAAGAAAACGAAATTTATAGTTCTGGCTATGTTTTAAGCACTTTAGAGGCTTCTTTGTGGTGTTTTTTGACTACAGAAAATTATGCTGAAGCCGTCTTAAAAGCAGTGAATTTAGGCGAAGATACGGATACGACAGGCTGTGTAACAGGCGGTTTGGCGGGTTTGTATTATGGTGTAGAAGCCATTCCTTTGGCTTGGCGCGCAGTAATTGCGCAAAAAGCAGCGATTGAAGAATTAGCGAAAAATATGGAAGCCGCCTTGTAACATAAGCCATTTTGTAAGCCTAAAAAGGCAGGCACTTGCCTACCTGCTTTTTTAAGCTATACTACGTTAAAAATAGCCAAAGGAAAATGTTTTTTGTATTTTTATCGTTATACTTACACAAATTTATTTTTGCATGGAAAACACCGATAATGCTCCCGCTTGGCTTGCCCTCCAACATTTGGGCGATAAACTTCGTAGCAAGGAACTCCGCTCCGCCCTGCCTTACCGCAAGTTTTTAGAGATTATGGCAGAGAGTCCCGCGCTGGTGTTTCGGGATATTTTCCAACTTTTCCATGATATGGTGTATCATTACATTACCAAAGGCGATAAGGTAGAACGGACTACGCTCATCGCCTCAAGTGTTGATGCCTATAATTTCAATCAGTTATTTGAAATTGGTTGCGATAACCCCTTTTTTAGCGATCGCTTGTTTGCGCGACGTTTCTTGAAACTAACAGATGGATTCAAAAAAGGCATTCAAAATAATAATATTTTTCTCTTTGAAGGCCCTCCAGGTAGTGGGAAAAGTACATTTTTGAATAACTTGTTGCAAAAATTTGAGGATTATACAAAACTACCTGAAGGTACGCTTTACCAAACTTATTGGCGTTTGGATATTCAAAAATTAGGCGGATTCAAACATATTGAAAGGCAGTTACACAATATTGTAGAAAAGACAGGCAACCATAGCCTTGACGAGCAGTTGCAAACATTGGCATTGGAGATGCCCTCGCATGAGTTTGTCCAATTTCCCTGCCCCAATCACGACCACCCTATTCTTCATATACCCAAAAACTACAGGCGCAAATTTCTTGATGAACTCTTGCCTACCAATGCATTTAAAACCAAACTTTTCACCGAAAAAGAATATGAATGGGTTTTCAAAGAAGCGGCGTGTAGCGTTTGTAGTTCACTTTATGGGGCTTTGTTAGATATTTTGAATGACCCCTTGCCTGTGTTGGATATGATATATACGCGTCCTGCGGTATTTAGCAGGCAATTTGGCGAAGGCGTGAGCGTCTATAATCCTGGTGACCAAATATTTGACCATGCTATTAAGAACCCTACTGTCCAACGAAAAATAAATGAACTATTTGAGAACGAGGAGGTTAATTATGTTTATTCCAGCCTTGCCAAAACAAATAATGGTATTTTTGCCCTCATGGACATCAAAGAGCATAACGTAAAACGCCTCATGGACTTGCATGGCATTATCAGTGATGGTATTCATAAAGTAGAGTTGATAGAGGAGCGAATAAAGTCGCTTTTTGTGGGCTTGGTTAATCCTGCCGACAAAGAGCATTATGAGCAAATGCCATCATTCAAAGACCGCATCATCACCGTAAATGTGCCGTATGTATTGGACTATAACACCGAAACTGCCATTTACCGAAACAAGTTTGGCGCAAATTTGGACGCTTACTTCTTGCCTAATGTCTTAGAAAATGTAGCCAAAATTATTGTTTCCTCACGTTTGAACAAGACCTCGCCTGCCATACAACAATGGATAAAAAACCCAACCAAATATAGCAAGTACTTAGATACCAATTACTTAATACTTAAAATGGAGATTTACGCAGGCAAGGTTCCCGCTTGGCTCTCTGATGAAGACTTGAAACACCTCGACCAAAAAAATAGAAAGGGCATTTTAACTGAAGCTGAAACAGAAGGCAGTATAGGCTATTCGGGTAGGCAATCGCTCCATGTATTCAATGATTTTTTGAGTAAATATGTGAAGACTGAAAAACTCATCACGATGGATATGGTGAATAGTTATTTCAATAAACGCGAAAAATTAGCGGAAGGTATTCCTGAAAATTTTGTTACTTCTTTGGTAGATATGTATGATTTTAATGTATTGCAAGAAGTAAAA
>JAYTNK010000780.1:0-8064 GCA_043748375.1 Cytophagales bacterium | reverse complement strand
AAGTGAAAAAGTTACAACTTGGTTTGCAAGGTGGTATCGGATTCGACTTTAATAGATTAAATCTTGATGTACGCCTGCAACAAAACTTAACTAATTTATATGAGGGCTACAATACATCTGGTGTTCCCACCAATCAACTTGACCCAACTCAAATTGACCAACAAAAACAGAAAATGTTTTCTGGACAGGTTATCATAGGCTTCCGTTTGTTCTAAGGAATGAATATTTAATAATATGGCATACTGTAGTGTACCTTTTTAACCTAAAAAGGCACACTGCAGAAGCAAAAAAACAAACTTACAAGATTTAAAATAAGACAAACTTGTTTGAATTTTGTCAATGGTCGATATATCTTGACAAACATTCAAAAAAACAAAAAATAACGCACATTCATAATTATAGTGAAATCTATAATGGTGAATGTGCGTTATTTTAAGCGTATAAATCACTGTTTTTTTGAAATCAAGCAATTATTCTTAGTACTGCCCTGTAGCTAATAATACCAATGTACAGGCTTCTAAAGTTTGTATCCCTTGTTCGGAAGCAAGTTCGGCGAGTTCGGTGTTCTCTGTGCCAGGATTAAAAATAAGGCGTGCGGGTTTTGTATCCAATATATACGCATACCAATCGCGTTGATGGGTAGGATTCATATATAACGTAATGGTATGTACCCCTATTGACTCAGTACGTTCCGTATTTATGTGGTTTCCCATTACCTCGCCTGCCTGCTTGCCTACCAAAACAACTTCGTAGTTCTGTGCCAATAAGCGCAAAGTAGCTTTGTGTGCATATCTTTCAGGATTAGTAGAAGCTCCCAATATCAAAGTTTTCATAGTAAAAAGGTTATTTATCTAAAAAGCGTCTTCAAAATGTACAATTTCCGTATTTGTTTTTTGCTTAATAATGGCAATAATATCAAAACGAATATTGCCTTTCCATGCGTATGTGTATAGATAATGCTCAGCGACTATGCGTATATTTTCCTGTTTTTTAAGGCTAACACTTTGCTCAGGATAGCCAAAGTAGTTGTTTTTCCGCAATTTCACTTCAACAAACACGATAAGATTTTCTTGTGCTGCGACAATATCTATCTCTTTCCTACCACACCTAAAGTTTTGGCAAAGAATAGCATAGCCTTTGCTTTCCAGTAATTGGGAGGCAAGTTGCTCGCCTGTCTTGCCTACGATAGTCGTATTCTCCATGAGTTATAGCCTTGAGAAATTACATAGCTAAAAAATTATCCAAAACTATTTGTCCTGCTTCAGCACTTTTTTCGGGGTGAAATTGTACTGCCCAAAAATTATCTTTTTGCAAAGCTGCTGTAAAAGGTACAATATAATCACCTTCTCCAATACTATAAGGGCTGACTTCGACATAATAGCTATGCACAAAATAAAAGTATGGCTCACCCGTCAAGCCTTTCCAAAGCGGGTTTTCAGTTAATTTTATAGTATTCCAACCCATGTGCGGCACTTTTAGGCGGGCAGGCAAGTTTTTGGGAAATACGCACACTTGTTCAGGTACAATATCCAAACAAGTAGTTTCGCTTTCTGCTGAATAGCTACATAATAACTGCATACCCAAACATATACCCAAAAAAGGTTGTTTTAAAGTAGGAATAAGCACATCTAAACCTTGCCTGCGAAGATGCGACATAGCAGTGCTTGCCTCCCCGACACCAGGGAAGATAACTTTATCAGCGGTTGATAATAATTGGGCATCATCTGTCAGAACAGGCTCTATGCCTAAACGATTTAAGGCATATATGACAGATTGCGTATTGCCTGCGGGATAATCAATAAGGGCTACTAACAAAAGTTGATTTGTTGATTTATTGAAAGATGGATTGTTGTGGTGTGTGCGGTTCGCGTATGCAATACGTTTTGATTGTTATTGCATACACGAGGCATATATAATGTATAGCCTTGTATTAACCTTTATAAAAAGGAACTTATTTATATATTTTCCTTGATATGTTGAGGGATTTGGTGGTTTGTCATGCGTTCAGCCATCAAAATCATGTTTTTGATAGCCAAGCCGTTGGAAATGCCATGCCCAATTACTACATTGCCGTTGATACCCAAAATAGGACTTCCACCAATACTTTCGAAGTTAAAATTATCAAAGAATGAGTCAGAGAAGCGTTTGCGATGTAAAATTTCATAATAAGATTCTGCCATTTTGATAACAATATTGCCCACAAAACCATCACAAACAATAACATCTGCTTTTTCGTTGAAAAGATCGCGCCCTTCAATGTTACCTACAAAATTTATCTTTTGGTTTTCCTTCAATAGTTTGTAAGTAGCTTGGCTGATAAGATTGCCCTTAGCTTCCTCTGCACCAAGATTGAGCAAAGCCACTTTAGGCTTGTCTATACCAAAATAGTATTGGCAAAATATAGAGCCTATTTCAGCGAATTGTTGTAAATGTTCGGGTTTGCAATCTGTATTTGCACCTACATCAAGGATAATACCCATCTTTCCATCAAGTTTTGGCACAAAACTAATGATAGCAGGACGCGAAATACCTGCGATAGCTTGTACACTAAACATAGCACCTACGTGCATCGCACCTGTATTGCCTGCACTACAAAAGGCTTGCACCTCGCCTGCCTTCAATAACTTGTACCCAATAGATATACTAGAGTCGGGTTTGGCAGGCAAGGCCTTTACGGGGTGTTCGTGCATACCTATCACTTGCGAGGCGTAAACAATCTCGATATTGGCGGGTATCATATCGGCGTTTGGGAAGAATCGTTTTATCGCCTCTTCCTGCCCTATTAACACCAAGGTTGTATCAGGAGCTACAGCCTCTGCTGCCATCAGCGTTCCTTCAATAACCGCATTAGGGGCGTGGTCGCCTCCCATCGCATCTACAGCTATCTTCATATATTTTTAGATGTTGGATAATTTAGAAGTTAATTTGTAGTGTTGCCCTTCGGCTATTCTACAGGATTTAATGTGGCAAAGTTACAACATAGTACTGCAATTACGCAAATTATGTTTTTGTAAATTTTGAGCTACTTACTTATTATTCTTGTTTCACTTTTATAACGTACGCACCTTTATAACCAAGTTTTATGACTTTTTTTGCCAATTCCCAAGCGGCGGCTTCATCGTATTCAAAGCCTATTAAGTATTTGTACTTATAACCGTTTGTGGCACTGGGATTTTCTACTTCTTCTACTGAATAATCTAAGGAGTCAAAAATAGAGGAGTCAATAGATATATGGGTTTTAGATGCCATAATTTGTACACGAAATACATTATCACGCTTTTCGGGTTGTGTTTTAGCATTTGCAAAGCGTTTGAATGCTCTATAAAGGGCTGAGGCAATAATAGCCTGTCCTTCCCCCGTATTTAAAAACTTCTCTTCTTCTTTATTCGAAAGGTAGCCTGTTTCGACCAATATACTGGGCATTTTAGGGCGTTGGACTACAAAAAGATTGCGTCCTCGCTCTCTTGCGTCAAACGTACCGCGATTGTGTCGGTTTGCTTTTTTGCCAAGTTCATCTTCCAAAATCTTAGCCCACTGCTCGCTTGCAAGCATCTTGTGGCTGTGAATATGAACCTCTGTTCCATAAGCTTGTGCATTAGGAGCAGAGTTGGCGTGTATGCTGATGAAATAAGTGGCGTTATTTTTATTAGCAAACTCTACTCTATCTGCCAACGATACAGCAACATCAGTAGTACGTGTATAGAGTACTTTTATATCAGGCAAGTTGTGGTGTATATATTCGCCAAAGCGCAACGAGATGGCAAGATTAATATCTTTCTCATGTTTCAGGGATTTTGCGCCTTTGGTTTTACCAGGATCGGCTCCGCCATGTCCAGGGTCAATCACTAATATAATATTGGGAGTTTGCGCCCTAAGCGAAAAAGATAACAGACAAAGCAAGAGTAGTAATCGCATATTATTTGAAGTTTTTTAAGGCTTAACGTACAAAATTAGCAAATCGTTTTTACTTTTGCTACTCAATCCAAAACCTTACCAAACTTATGATAGATACGTCAGCCTCCCAAGAATTTGAAATTACCTCTTTATCCATCAAATATAGCCTTATATTGCTTGAAAACCAATCTAAAGTGGTACAACTTTCAGAAACCGACTTTGAAAAAATATTTCAAAAAATGCAAGAACTCCAAACTCAAACGGGCGAATTGCAAGACCAACTTATCGAAGCCCTCAAGCGAGAAGCCTTGATAAAAAATATTTTGGCATAGCTTGTATTCAGCTCTTTCGTTTTATGTAAGTTTTCTTTTTGGATAGCAGTCGTATCTGTTACTCAAAAAGAAAACTCATCGTTTTACTTTAGGTTTTGGTGTTCTTTTCTCTATGTCGGGGAGGAGTATGCGTAGTTTTTCAGGCTGAGAAGCATAGAAACGTTGCACTAATTTTTTTTCGGGGGTAAGGAAAAACAGAAAAGCAGACCCGATTACGACAAGTAGCATCACCAATAAATATCGATAGTGCGCTACCATTTCAGTACTTGTTGTAAGGCGCAAATGAATAAGCAATACAAACAACACAGGCACATATAAATACAAGACTGTGCGCATAAATGCAGGGTTTATATCCCAAAAACTGAAGCGTGTTATGAGCGCAAACACTGCCAATCCTTGTGTAAATACGCCCAAAACGGTGGCTAAATCTTGTTTTGGGTTAGGTTTCTTGCCTACCAATATAGCAGGCAAGTACTTGCTCAACACCTCATAGAGGCGCGTGAGTGAAGACAGCAGGCTAACAGCCAGCCCAAGCAACAAAATAATGATTTGTGATGAGCCAAAACCTATCACAAACAAACTTAATCCCAATAAATTGGCATATAATTCATAGCGCATAAACCTATTTTAATTTTATTTTTAGCTCTGTTCCTTCTTTCATAAGGTCTTGAAGCGTGCTTTTTATGTTAATATCATTGCCGTCTTGAGTAGCGGTTATATTTTTTGCTTTCATACTTTTTACTTTTTTATCAAAAGAAATGTGTATGTTGTGTTCGAACATATTATTCATTTCCGCTCCCCCCATATTGCTTATACTATTTTTATCGCCTTCTCCTGCTTTTTTATTGGGGCGACTATATATAAGCTCGCTTCCTTTTGACTTAAAGTAGCTATATACAGGCATTGTATTCACATCAATAGCCTTTTCACTCGGAGCTTCGCCTGGAGTAAACCCACCTCCATTTGCCATTTTTGCAGGGTCGCTTTGCGAATTGATAAGCGTATAAGCTTTATTCAAGGCGTTAAGATCTTTGAAGTCAAAGGAAACATTAAATTTATCGGCTATCATTTGCGCTTTTATATTCGATAAGCCAGGTATTTCGGAAAGTTCACCAAGCTTAGGCGATTTGGCTATAGAGTCTAAACCTTTAAACATATCGTTTATATCTGAAGGTGCTTTTTCCTTGCCAAGCGAGTCGCCTTCCATCTTCATGTTTCCCATTTGAGCAGAAAGTGTGCGCATCATGCTCAAGTCAAGTGTATAGCTCATTGTGCCTGAAAGGTCTTTCTTAAATTGAATATCCTCTTGTACTTTGCAACTGCTGAAGCAAATAACCGATACCAAGAGAAGGTATAGAGAAAAGGGTTTCATATCGTTATATTTTTAGAATTTATACAAAGATAGGTTATTTTTTCTTTGTGTTGCAACTTTTCGAGGTTTTTCTTTTTAGGAACAATTATTAAATAAAGCAGTTATTTAGTTTTTAACGTTACAAACTGGCTTTAATAGCGTGCCTTTTCAGGGTATGAAGCCTAAAAGGTACGCTACAAAATGTCATCTTATTAAATCTTCATGCCTTATGTATCTTGCTTGCGTAGGCAAGTTTTCTTTTTGTGCGTCAATTTTTTAATCTTCAAAAGTCTTTACAAAAAACAAAGACAGCTTTCCATCAGCAGTGGCGATAGCCCAACGTGTTTGTTGTGGATTAGGAGTGTGTGCCAATATATGGGCATTTTGTGGACTTTCCCATAAGATTGTAGGCAAGACTATGTGATTTTCATTAGTGCGATATTGTATTATTTTGGCTTGTTGCACTGCAACTAAATCATAACTATGTTTTAGGAAACGCATTTGATTGGCAATAGGTGTAAGGGTAGGCAAGGAGTCAGCTTGTGTCCAGTTTCGTTTTTGGTAAGCGTAGTTTTTTATTTTATCTGCCATACTTGCATAAAGTTTCGGCTCGGTTGGGTGAAAAGCCAGTCCATATACGGGCAGATTTATATCGAGCGACTGCCTCAAATGGAGGTCTTGTTTTTTCCACTCATAGATGAGCAATTCGCCTCCGATACCTGCCACAGCCCATAATCTACCATTGGCGGTAGCCGATATAGCCCACGCCTCGTCCAAATTGCTTTTGTCCCAATCTATTTGATGGGCGCGTTTGAGCGTATTATCGAGCCATTGCCATGCTTGCAGTTGTCGTCTTTCGCTGGCGCACATCAGCACCTCGCCTTGCGTGTGCCATTCCATGACAGACAAAGAGGCGGGAAATAAAAAAACTGTCTGCAATAATTCGCCACTTTCGAGGGCATAGAGTTGCAGAAAACTGCTGTCCTTGCGTGTTAGGGCAAGTGCCAACAGTTTTTCGTCAGGCGAAAAGGCAATATCTGCCCAAAGCGTGTGCGTTGCGGCGGAATATTGGCGGACTAATTGCCCTTCAGCATCATACAACAACACTTTGTTTTGGAGTACAATCGCTGCTAAATAATTGCCTTGTGGCGAATAAAGCAGCTTTTGCACGTTTTCAGTGGGCTTTGCTAATGGTTTTGGCTTTTCCAACAAAATCTTTTGAGCAACGAGTGTTTGCAACCCAATGCACAAAAAAATACAACATTTTAAATATTGTATTTTTTTGTTAAGCACTCTAAAATTTTGAAAGTTCATTTTTTAGATAAATAATGGGTTCTATTTCAAAAGCATCTACCTTATTTTCTGTGGCTAAATAAAACGAAATCCAATCAAACAAATGTATGAAGTGCAAAGCGCGTACTACAGCTGAATCTCCTTGTACCTGAATTTCAAGAGCTATGCCTGCTTTAGGGTTTAGGCGTTCTTTACAAATCTCGATGCGCTTGGCTGTCCGCAAATGCTCGTCTGCATGTCGCACCCATATCAGGGCAACATTTTGGTAGTTTTCGGCAGGCAAGCCCCAGCCTACGAGTTCGTTGTGGTTCATTTCAGGCACCACGTTTAAGTGGCAAAGTTGCTTGGCATTTTCGTTTATTTGTTGTTGAAAGCGCACCAATAGCGGTTCGAGTGCTTGGTCAGCGTACAGTACTACTTGGCGATTATGGAGTTGAGGGGCAATCGCCTTAGCTTCGTTTTGTATATTGGTTTGTTCGGCTTTTAGCTGTGTTATGCTTGTTTCTAAACCTTGCTCAAACGCCTTGCCTACCAAGCCAAAGCTATGTAGCGTAAACAATAATTGTACAAGCGAGTAGCCCAAAAAAGCACGTGGGCAAGGAGCTTCATTGGGTAGCAATACAAAGCCGTAGCCCTTTTGTTGCGCAATCTCATGAAGCTTGCCTCCCGATGTGATGGCAAATATGGTTGCGCCTCGCATCTCTGCTTCGGCAAGGGCAGAAAGTGTTTCTTCTGTTCCGCCTGAAAATGAGCAGGCAATAAACAAGGTATGTTTGGTAACAGAGGCAGGAACAGTATAACTTTTGGTGATTTGGTAAGGAACAGCCAACTCCTTATTTACAAGACTTTCCACTATATTTGCTCCAATACCCGAACCACCCATCCCTGCTACAACTACATTACGAATTTCATGTTGAGCAGTTTGCGCAGGAATAGTGCGACCTAACGCAAGGGCATTTTCTATTTGTTGCGGAAAACCCGCGATCAATGCATACATATCGTTATGTTTTTAATGATTTTACAAAGGTAGTTTTTTTTGCGCAGTTTCTTTTTGAATAGCCGATACCTCATAATATTAATTTGTAAAAAAGTAATATCTTTGCTTTATGATAACCCGCGACATACTTTGGAAAGGCATCATAGAAGATTTATTTGATGACTTCCTGCGTTACTTCTTTCCTAATTTTTCTAAAA
>JAYTNK010000779.1:0-13743 GCA_043748375.1 Cytophagales bacterium | reverse complement strand
GGCTTAATTTAATGAAATAATAGACTATGAAAACTTGCCTACTCCTTGCCTACCTATCTTGCCTACCTTTTATCTCGCTTGCCTACACGATGAAGGTAGGCAAGAATCAAGCGATTAAAACTATCAAAGCAGCCTTATCAAACAGTCAAAATGGAGATACCATTTTGGTGTACGAAGGACTATATAAAGAGGGCAATATTATAGTTGAAAAAGCTATTTATTTGTGGGGAATAGGGTATCCTATTTTGGACGGAGAAACAAAATACGAAATTATTTCTATCAAAACAAATGAAGTAACTATCAGAGGTTTTAAGCTGCAAAATTCAGGCTATGCTACCCTCAATGATCCTTGCGCTATTAAAGTATATGACAGCCAAAATGTAAGGGTTTTGGAAAATATTTTATGCAATAATTTTTTTGGTATTTATATTCAATATGGTAAAAATTGTATTGTAAAAAACAATAAAATTACCTCAAATGGTATTGAAGAGCAACAAATAGGCAACGGGATTCATTGTTGGAAAAGTGATAGTTTACAAATTATAGGCAATCAAATAAAAGGGCATCGAGATGGTATTTACTTTGAATTTGTTACTAATTCTATCATTTGGCGCAATACATCTTCGCATAATGTCCGTTATGGCTTGCACTTTATGTTCTCAAATCATGATGCTTATATTACCAATATTTTTAAGCATAATGGCGCAGGTGTAGCTGTTATGTTTAGCAAACACATAAAAATGTTTCATAATTGGTTTAGTGATAATTGGAGTGATTCGGCTTATGGCTTATTGTTAAAAGAGATTTCAGATGGTTATATTCTGAATAATTATTTCTTTTCTAATACTTCAGGTATATTTATGGAAGGTACTAATAGAATAATCATAGAAAAAAATGTATTCAAAAATAATGGTTGGGGTATGAAAATTCAGGCAAGTTGTATGGATAATGAAATTAGATATAACAATTTTTTAGGCAATACTTTTGATATAACTACCAATGGAACAATCGTGTTAAATGTATTTGAAAAAAACTACTGGGATAAATATACAGGCTACGATTTAGACAAAAATAATATAGGCGATGTACCTTATCACCCTTTAAGTTTGTTTTCAGTAATTGCTGAAAAAAACCCAGCCGTTATGCTCTTATATGGTAGTTTTATGGTAGGTTTATTGGATAAATCTGAGAAAATTATTCCGAGCTTGACTCCCGACAATTTTATTGATAAACAACCTCTTATGCGCACTATAATATTATGATAGAGATTCAAAAATTATCCAAAAATTTTGGAAAATTACAAGCCTTGCAAAACGTTTCGCTTGCCTGCCAAAAAGGAGAATGTATTGCCTTGATAGGACCAAATGGATGTGGCAAGACTACCTTAATAAAAAGTATTTTGGGTATGGTCATACCCACAAGTGGCGATATTTTTTTTAATCAAAAAAAAATAGGCAGAGATGTTCATTACCGAAATCATATAGGTTATATGCCACAAATAGGGCATTATCCTGATAATATGCGTATAGCGCAAGTACTCAATATGATGAAAGGTATTCGTTCAAAAGAAGTAGTATTAGATGAAGAATTATGGGAAGCATTCGAGTTAGAAAAAAATTCCCATAAAAACATGCGTACGCTTTCAGGCGGTACTACTCAAAAAGTAAGTGCCACGCTTGCTTTTTTATTTCAACCCGATATGCTCATTTTAGATGAACCAACAGCAGGGTTAGACCCTTTAGCAGCCGAAATATTAAAAGATAAAATTATCAAAGAAAAACAAAAAGGAAAATTAATTTTAATCACCTCCCATCTTTTAAGTGAGTTAGATGAATTAGTTACACAAGTTGTTTTTATGCAAGAGGGGGAGATTAAATTTCATAAAAATATAATAGAGCTAAAAGAAGCTACCAACGAACCCACTATAGCCAAAGCTATTACGCATATTTTGAAAAAAAACAAAACATAAACTATGTATAAAATTACCAAACTTGTATTGTTAGATATTATTAAAAATAAAATTGTCTTGGGTTATATGTTGCTGTTAGCTACTATGGTTTGGGGTGTATTTGGATTAGAAGATAATACTACTAAAGGCTTGCTTACACTTGTCAGTATTTTATTACTTGCAGTACCCTTAGTGAGTATTATTTTTGCTACCATTTATATTTACAATAGCAGCGAATTTATTGAATTACTTATTAGCCAACCCATACGAAGAACCCAAATATGGATAAGTCTATTTACTGGACTTTGTATAGCGTTAATAGTCGCATTTTTATTTGGGGCAGGTATTCCTATTTTATTGTACGCACCTTTACATATCGCCCTCATTATTATAAGTACCTGTAGTCTTATTACGGCTATTTTTATTTCTTTAGCTTTTTTAAGTGCCTCTTTCATGCGCGATAAATCAAAAGGAATAGGCTTTACACTCTTGCTGTGGTTATATTTTGCTTTGTTATTTGATGGCTTGGTTTTATTTATTTTGTTCCAATTATCTGAATACCCGATTGAAAAGATAATGATTTTAATTATGACACTTAGCCCGATTGATTTAGCGCGTGTGCTGATTTTGTTACAGTTAGATGCTTCCGCTATGTTGGGCTATACAGGTGCTATATTCAAAGATTTTTTTGGTGAATTTTGGGGTATTATTTTTTCATTTTTGCTACTCATTTTTTGGGTATTTGTACCATTTTTTATATCCTTAAAAAAATTCAATCGCAAGGATTTATAAGGATTTATTTCAAATTTATGCACTCCATTCCTATCCTTTGGAGAGGGCATGGTGAGGCTACAAGAAACGCGTAAATTTGAAATGCACCCATTTATAATGCTTTTTTAATTTCATGTGTATTACAAAAACCTAAAAATATAAACCTATTTTTTATGCTTATTCAAGAACTCTTACAACAAGTTGAAAATGCCAAAAATCCTGTAGCCAAAGCCCTACACAAAGGAGATCATCATAAAGTATTGGCGATAGCTTTCAAAAAAGACATGATTTTGAAAGAGCATCAAACGCACCTTCCTGCGATGCTCTTGGTGTTGGCAGGCAAGGTTGTTTACAACGAAGCCCACCGCGAAGTAGTCGCTTTACAATATGAGGAGATAGCCATACCTGTAGAAACTATGCATCAGGTTACGGCATTGGAGGATAGTTTGTGCTTACTTATTCAAGGCTAACGATATAAAAAAACAGTATGAAAAATGATATAAAAGATAGAAAAGACATAGAATTACTTGTTTTTTCTTTTTATGAAAAAGTAAAAAATGATGCTATTATAGGCTATTTTTTTACAGACGTGATGCACGTAAATTGGGAGGCACATTTGCCTACTATGTATGATTTTTGGGAAAATATTCTCTTTCATACAGGCAATTATAGCGGAAATCCTATGCTTACGCATAAAAATATTAACCAAAAAAGTGCTATTACTGCAGAGCATTTCCAGCATTGGATAACCTTGTTTTATGAAACTATGAATGAATTATTCGAAGGTGAAAAAACTGAACAAGCCAAACAACGCGCCTTGAGTATCGCTACCGTTATGCAAATTAAAATTTTCAAAAATCAATTATAAAAAATAATAGGCTTGCTAAGTTTAAACTTAGTAAGCCTATTATTTTTTGTATTTTTTATTTATTTTTGAGGTAATAATACCTCGTCTATTACATGTATAATACCATTTGTAGCAGGCACAGAAGCAATAATTTGCGCCTTATCATTGATGAACGTTTTGCCATCTTTGATAGTAATTTTGATATTTCCACCATTTACTTGCCCTAATGTTTGCCCATCTTGCAATGCGTCCGCTTTTATTACACCCACATACACATGGTATTGAAGAATATCTTGCAAAGCCTCTTTTTTTTCAGGCTTCAGTAAACCTTCTACTGTACCTTTAGGTAGTTTATCAAAAGCCGCATTCGTAGGCGCAAAAACGGTAAATGGACCCGCATTACTCAAAACATCAACCAGCTCGCCTGCCTTCACTGCGGCTACTAAAGTAGTGTGGTCTTTACTTCCAATCGCCACTTGCACTACGTTTTTTTCGGACGCATCATCTTTTACGCCCGATTGCCCCGCGCCTGTATTTTCGACTGTTGGGTTGTTTGTGTCTTTTTTAGATTCAGGATTTGATTCGCAGGCGAGCATCGCTATAAAACAGCTTGCATAAAGTACTTGTTTCATTGTTTTCATAAAATAAATAGGATTTATATTTTCCTCAAAAGTAACATACCATTTTTATATATTTTATGTTTTGAATCATAAAAAAAATTAAGCATATAGAAAATAGTAGGCATTTTATTTATTAAATGCTTTTTTCTTTTTTTGAAAATATAAACAACATCAAACAACCTAAAAGTATAAAAACTGAAATATAAAATAAAACTTCGTTTATGTGTGGTATTAGTATATAATATAATGCGCCGATGCCTTGTATGCCTAAAGCTAATTCATTTAAAAATACGCCCACAATAAATACTATCATACTTATAATGGCAGGCTTACTATTTTTAAAATAGTGGTAAGCAAACATATAATTAACTAAAAAGGCAGAGGTAATAGCCAAAAAAACTAAATGCAAATATGCAATTACTATAGGGCGGAATCCAAAAGCCAGTTGGCTAATACTGGGTATTGTAGAGGCAAGTTGTAAAGATAATTTAATGGTTACAGAAAAAGCGATTAAAATGAAAATTATATTCGAAATAAAAGAAAAATTTATCCGAAAAATAAAAATATTACGCATAATCATGCGTATAAAAAGTATCCAAGCAATCGCTTGAGCAAAAGAAGCTATAATGACTATAATATACAACCAAATCGGAATAAATGCCCACAAAATTGATAAGAAGTAGGCGGGCAGGCAAGCTACTCCAAATAAACTAAATATGAACTTATTTTGTGGCATGCTGGCTTTTAACTCGTGCATAGATGCCATAAAAAGCCCCATACACGCAAAGAAAAACCAACCATTATATTGAAAATGTAAATAGAAATAAACAGAAGACAAATACAAATGTTGATGCACCTGCTTAGATGCCATCATATAAGCTAAGGCAAATGTACCAAGTGTAGATATAATACCAAACCATAAACCTGCTTTGAACCAATTTTTGCTGGGATGATGCGCGCTTATTTTATTTAAATCGCGTAAAAATAAATAAGCAAATCTATAATAAATAAAAATAGAAATAGTCGAAAAAGTAATCGAAAACAAACCATAACCTTGCACAAAAAAAGACACCAGCATGATATAGGCACACAATAAATTTCCAAATAGCCAAGGAATATAATGCTTGATATTTTTGGTAGGCAAGTTTCGCTCCATAAACGCCATCATCAAAACCATCAAAGTTTGTGTGATCCAGCCTGCAAAAGCAAAATGAGAATGTCCATGTTGTATGTTTTTTTGATTGAAATAAGGAAATTCAAAGCCTATTTTATAGCGCATCAATACACCAAAAAAAGCTACCACAAACAAACTAAATAGCGAAAGGCGCAACCATAAGTGAACACGTTGAAAGGAAATCATTTTTAATAATATAATTTATGTTCAATAATAGATACTTTTTTCTGTTCGCTCATGGTTCTCAGTGTTCTGATAACTGTCTCCACTCTTAGACCTGTTAAATTCGCTATTTCTTGGCGTGTATGTGTAATAAGTACATTCTTATCGCTTGCTAACCGTTTTTTCTCTGATTTTAGAAATCCCAATATTCGCAATTCAGGCGAGGGGTTGTTTATAATTTCCCTTGAAGAAACTGATTTATGGTAGATACGTGCCGATAATGTTTGCAAAAACTTACTTTGCAAAGAGGGTGAATCTGCTAACATTTTCAAAAAACTTTCGCGCGATAAGCGCATGATAATACTATCTTTTTGTACCACAGATGTACAAGGATAGGGTTGATTGATAAACAAAGGCGGCTCACCAAAACTATCACCTGTATAAAAGATGCCTTGTATAAATTCCTTGCCTTCCGAACTTAAGTTCATGAGCTTGACTTGCCCCTCTATAATTTGATAATAAAAGGTAGGGAAGGCATCTTCATGAAAAATGATTTCGTCTTTCCCATATTTACGAGAAACGCCTCCCCAAGCGATCAATAAATCACAGTCAATTTGCATAATTATTGGTAGATAAGTTAAATATCCACAATATTATAACCCAACACACGTAAATCCTATGACTTAAATCATAACTACAGCGTTAATTAAATGGTTCTTCAAAAATTATGACGGAAATCTGTAGCGGCGGGCTTCCGTCCCGCTGTTTTAAGCCTCTCAACAAGCTAAAGCTCGTTACTACAGCCTTGCCTCCATAAAAACTATCAGACAACCCAAAAAACGATTTTCTGCCATTGTAGATATTTCGGAAAATTGGGTGTAATTTTGTTCTATGACTACACTTCGCTCATCCACAACCCTGCACAAAGGCTGTCGTGAAAAGTCTGGTAGTGGAATTTGCGCGAAATAAGGGTCTTGCCTGCACTTTTCGCCGCCAACAATGGCGAAAATATTGATAGTTGTATTTTTATAACAATACACAGAGTGCCAAAGCCAAACTAAGAAATAATAACCATTGAAAAACATGGTTTTTTAAATTTTGGCACTTATTTTTAAAAAAAATGTGCTATTTTATAATTTATTTTTTGTAATATTACAACGAAAATTAGAAACAACATGGATTTAAAACTCGCTTGTGTTATTTTTTTGTGTGCATCACCTCAAAAATACACGCCCAAAATGGGCAACTTATGGATCTTTCTGCTGACGGAAGAGATGAATAACGGCAGTTTTTGACGGCGCAATATGTAGCGCATCCAAAAATCAATATCCAAATGTTTGTTATTTCCAAAACAGCCTCGCCTGCAGGCAGTGATAAGTTTTTCAATAGCTTGGTTATAACTGCCTTGCCTGCTGACGAAACAGGTGCAAAAGCATCTTTCACGGTAGGGGATAGGGTAGAAGTATTTTACAAAGACCCTGTACGGGGAGATACGTGGTTGCACGCTATAGTTTTGAAAGTGCAACCCGATGGCAAATACTTTGTGAATTATGACGCTTACGCAGAAACGTATGATGAAGCTGTAGAACCAGAAAAAATGCGTTATAAACTCTATGATGTGATTATTACAGCACAAGCAGTACACTTTCCAAAATAGAAATAATTATTTTAAAATAACTGCAACGAACTTGTAAGGTTTTCTTTGATTTCTAAGTTCATTTTTTGGCGTATGCGAAAGCGGTAAGATTCTATGCTACGCACAGAAATATTCAATAAATTGGCTATTTCTTTGGTATCTAAATTCATTTTGAGGTAAGCACAAAATTTCAGTTCTTTGGGGCTAAGTTCTGGGAATTTGTCTAATAATTTTTTGAAAAAATCTGGGTGAACACTCTCAAAATATGCCCTAAAACGCTCCCAATCATTATCAGAACTCAAATTACTCCAAATAATTTTTATCATTTCCTTTAATCTTTGACGAGTAAGCGTTTCTACACTTTGCAACAAATGTAAGCCTTCCATTTTCTCACGTACTTCTAATAAAACCTTGTTTTTCTGTGAAATATGTAAGATAACGGCACTTAATTCTCTGTTTTTGAAGTCTATTTTTTCCTCTAAATACTTTTGAGTTTCTTCCAAATATTTTTTATTTGCTTCTAAATGCTTGTTTTTTTCTTGTTCTTTTTGTTTTTCAAGTGTTTCATTTTGAATGGATAATGCTTGTTGTTTTATTTTAAGTTGGTATCGGTTGTAAGTCAAAATCAGCACCAAAAGCACCAAAAGTCCCATCACAAAAGCCACAATATTGATAAATTTTAGTTGTTCATTTTCTTGTTTTTGGAGTTTGATTTGATGTTCTTTTTTCTCTGTTTCGTACAACGTCTGCATCTGAATAAGTTGTTGGCTTTTTTCCGCGTTGTAGATTTCGTCTTTGATATGCACATAATTTTTATAATTTTTGAGCGCATTTAGGATATTTCCTTGCAAAGAATCTGTCTGAAACAAAGCAAAATACGCATTTTTGACATTGTCTTTTGTGCCTGCTTTTTGTGCAACTTCTAAGGCTTTTTGGTAATTTTCTTGTGCTTTTGCATAATTTTTTTGAATAGAAAAAATCTCTCCAATACTTATCAAAGATGAGCAAATGCCATAAGGATGTTGTATTTCCTCTTCTATTTTCAAAGATTTGTAATGAAAATCTAAAGCCTGCTCCAAATTTCCTTCGTGCTGATACACCACACCAATATTGCCCAAAGTGCTTGCAATACCTTTTTTGTCATTTGCTTTCTCTTTTATTGTCAGGGATTTGTCATACATTTCTCGTGCTTTTGCATACTTTTTTTGCTTTTCGTAAGTTACCCCCAAATTATTATAAATACGAGCCGTTTCCACAGGCGTATTCATTTTTAGACGAATAGCAAGAGATTTTAAATACCATTCTTCTGCTTTTTCAAGGTTATTTTGAAAGAAAAACGACACGCCAATATTCATATAACCTGCTGCAATACCACTTTGATTGTTTATTTCTTCATAGATTTTGAGAGATTTTAGATAATATTCAAGTGCTTTGTCAAATTTACTCTGAAAATCATAGGCAATAGCCATATTATTCAAAGCAAAGGCTTCATTTTTGCGGTCTTTAAGTTTTTTGGCTATGTCAAGTGCCTGATTTGCATACGAATACGCTTTATCAAAATCAACAGGCGCAAACTCATACACGAGGTCGCACAAAGCATTGATACCCAATGTATCCGTTGGGTGATTTTTGACAATTTTAGTCAAACTATCTACTCTTTTTATATCTTGTGAATAGAGATTTTGAGCGAAAATAATTAAAATCAAAAAGAAAATAAATAACACTAATTTTTTTTTCATAAGTTTAAAAATAGATAAATGCAATTAAAAATAGATTATTTCAATAAAAAATATAACTTTTTATAGTTTGCGTGGTGATATGACACAAATTATTTGCCTTTTTTTATATATTATTAGTAAGATTGTGGAAAAGTTAAGTAAAAAAAATAAGTATTCAAAAAACGTATGAAAAAATTTCTGTATTTTAATATTTTATTTGTCTTGCTGACATTAAAAATACACGCCCAAAATGGGCAACTTGCCGACCTTTCTGCTGACGGAGTAGGTGCAAAAATAGCCTTCCCTGCCTTGCCTACCAAGACTGTAGCTCAAAATGGCAATGTAACCAATTACACCTACAAGGTTACTGTAGGCACAGACACCTATATATTGGTGGCAAGTACTTCAACGGGTGTGTTTCCGCAAGGAAACGCTAAACAGTCTTTTGATAATTCTGCTAAAAATATAAAAAAAGTGCAGAATCAGTCGGCTTTCACGTATCAAAAATACGAGGCTTACAAGGCACAAGGAGAGATGAATAACGGCAGTTTTTTGACGGCGCAATATGTAGCGCATTCAAAAATCAATATCCAAATGCTTGTTATTTCCAAAACAGCCTCGCCTGCAGGCAGTGATAAGTTTTTCAATAGTTTGGTCATAACCGCCTTGCCTACCGACGAAACTGGTGCAAAAGCATCTTTTGCGGTAGGCGATAGGGTAGAGGTATTTTATAAAGACCCTGTGCGTGGCGACACGTGGCTTCATGCTATAGTTTTGAAAGTGCAAGCCGATGGCAAATACTTTGTGAATTATGACGCTTACGCAGAAACGTATGATGAAGCCGTAGAACCAGAAAGAATACGCATGATGAATACCAATATTCAAGGTAAAGTACAATTTATTCCCGCTAAGCGCGGACAAGTTTTATCCTTGAATGGCAATCTTTCGCAAGGAAGTATAATGGAAGATTTGGAATGGGCGGAAAATAGCTCTAACGCGTGTTGGGTAGGCATTAGGAATGTAGAATTTGAGGGGAATCACGTTTTTTATTGGTTTGATTTGCCTAAAAAATCTACTGTGAAAATTACTGTAATACCCAAAGGTAATAAACCTCGTGTAAATGTGTATGGTTTTATAAGTTTTGATTTTAAATTCATTCCACCCAACTTGCCACGTTGCATCAGTTGTGAGGCGGGTTTTCAGCAATGGATAAGCAGTAATTTGCCTGACTTTACCAAAAGCGCAGGTGAGCAAAGCATTGAATTTAACGCTATCAGTTCGCGTATGAAAGTTTTTGTGGGCGTGGTAGGCGCAAAAGGCTTTACAGCAGGTGATTATGAGTTAAAAATTGAGATAAAGTAAAATGCCAACCTTATAGCGTTACGAACATGAATCAAACCAAAACAAAAGGCTTTCTTTCTGTAGAAGAATCGCCTCAAGAAATAATCCTAAAACGCAAATGGCGTAATTGGTGGTTGTATATTATTCCTTTGCTTTTGGGAATTTTTCTTGACTATATATGGCTTCGCAAAGTGAGTGATATTATCCAAGATGACAATTCATTTATTGCCTATGGATTTATTCCAACTGCTATTTTTCTGACATATTTGGGGCTTTGTGGTGTTTTTAATACCATTATCTTTCGTATCAATGGCGAATTTATTGAAAGGAAAAACCAACCTTTGCCTTGGCTTGGGAATGTAAAAATCCTTACCAAAGATTTTATTGCAGCAAGAGAAATTCCTATCACACATATTCAAAGTACAAAAGTAGTGCGTTCGGGTGGCGTAAATATCACGATGTCTTTGCCAGAACCTATCAAAACTACCACAGGCTATCAAGTAGTGCTTGAAGTAGATGCCATAGTAAAGGGGGAGGCGAGTTCCAAAGATATTGATTTCCAAACATTTACGATTGGACATTATGAAGCCTCTGAATTTTTGGTGCTTTGCTTGAATAAGTTTAAGAGAGGGGCTAAATAGTTACTAAAAAATGGTTCTTAAAAAGTTATTGCGGGAAAAGAAGAGGCACGTGAGGACACACGCCTCAAAATACGTTTTGTAGTGCGTGTCCTGATGTGCCACACTACAAATAAAAAAGTCCGCAATAACTTTCAAAGAACCTAAAAAACTTAAACAACTAAAAATATGAATTTCATCATCGTTCCTATCATTGTTTTGATTAGCAATATTTCCACCTTGCTTTTGCAATATCTTGCTACTATTTGGGCGATAAAAGCGGGCAACTTCTACAACTATGCCCACACTTACGGTGGATTTATAGTTTTTTTAATCATTTATACGAGCCAAGTCAATACTTTGATTAAATCTTACAAAGTCGGAATGGGTAGTGAAAAAGTAATGATAGCCCGATTTGGGCTATTTCTATTTTTGATAGCCTCTTTTTGGCTCAATTATGTGATGATGATATGACTTCAAACGCAGGTATCAAAGATTTAGGCAATGATTTGTATGAATTAAGTTGTCCTTGTGCTTTTTATACCTTGTTTCAGGTAGAGGAAATCTTGCCTGTAGGCGAGATTGTGGCGAGTGGAGATGAAATCGCAAGTTGCAGCACAGAATGTCAATCGTTGAGTATTTCTGTAGATTTTACTTGCAAAATTGCAGAGGTCAATCAGCCTTTTATAGATTGTTTGCGCGCAACAGGAGGCAAGGATTTTGAATACAAAGGCTTTTCGCAAACAGATTGGATTTGTAGGGTGCAAAAAGTAAGTTACAAAGAAAATTTATATTCGCATTTTTTTGAACACAAGCAATATGATACTACTCCAACCACAATTTTAGCAAATACTTGGCAAAATTATCTCAAACCTTATCTATGCGAGTTGGGCTTTTTCAATAAATATTTGCCTTTGGAATATTATGTGCGTAATTTTGAAGTATTGGGCAAAAATATCAAAAGAGGAGAGCCTATTATCAGTTTTGAGTATTATCCAAAATACCAGCATTTAGATAACGCTGAAAAGTGGAAATTGGCAGAAAAGCACAAACAACTTGCCTACCTATACGCGCCTTACGACATTGAAACGATAACTTTTAATGAAAATCTATTAGCTGAAGCTCAATATAATCCACAGCCAAACGGTTGGATTTTGATAAATATCAAAAAGGAATTTATCCTGAAAGTGGAGCGGAAAGTCAATTATTATGTGGAGGGTTGGCATTGGCACAAATTGGAAGGTGATTTTATTCGAGTAGGTTTGAATACCAAACAAGAGTATATTCGCGTGCATTTACCTTGTTATCCTCTCATGTTTGCCCCTGTAGGCAAGGTTCTGAAAGAACGAAGTGGTGGAGGATATTTGCCATTGGCAGAATTTGATACTGCTGGCCCTATGATAGTATGGTTAGAGGTGCTTTTTGATATGGAAATAGTGGCAACAAATCCATTGGTTTGGAATGATTTGCAATTAAATAATCCTTGCGAATTGTTGGAAAAAGACCCTTTTGGGGAGGGGTGGCTTTTTGTGGTAAAGCCACTAAACCCTGAAAAAACAAAGGAAATGTTTGCAGAATGGTACGAAAAAGGGTGGTTTGAATAAGAACTCTTTTGACATAAACAAACGAAATGTGGGAAAAACGCAAAATTCCCCACGTGCAGCTATTCGTATTAAATCCCTTTGGGGTTTTGGGCAGGCAAGATATAAAATAGTAACCCCAAAGGGGGTAACTTTAATAACCCCACGTACAACGTGTGAAAGCGAAATGTGGGAAAAACGCAAAATTCCCCACGTGCAACGTGGGGCTATTCGTATTAAACCCCTTTGGGGTTGTTTGGGCAGGCAAGATATAAAATAGTAACCCCAAAGGGGTTAAACCTCAATAACCCCACGTACAACGTGGGGAAACGAAATGCGGGAAAAATGCGAAATTCCCCACATGAAATATGAGGAAACGAAACAAACAGAGCTATTGAAAAGTTAAATAAAGGTAAAAAAACAATATTTTTATGAGTACCTATACCCAAATATTGTATCAGCTTGTATTCAGTACAAAACACAGAAGCCCCACACTTTTGAAAGAAAACCGCAGGGATTTGTATGCGTATATCTATGGGATTTTGAAAAATAAAAACTGTTTTGTCTATCAAATTGGAGGCATAGAAGATCACACACACATTGTTTTTGAATTGCACCCAAGCATTGCTTTGGCTGATTTGGTAAGAGATATAAAACTTGGCGCAACAAGTTTTATTAAAGAGAAAAAGATATTTCCTGATTTTGATGGTTGGCAAAATGGATATGGTGCTTTTACATATAACATTGATTCAAAAGACAATTTGGTTATGTATGTGAAAAATCAAGAAGAACATCACAAAACAAAAAGTTCAGCAGATGAATTGCGACAAATGCTTGACGAATTTGGGATAGAGTTTAATGAAAAATATTTTGTTTGAAAAAACAATCCCAAAAGGTTGAACTTCAATAACCCCATGTACAATGTGGGGGAACACAAGAAAACATGGGCAATTACGAAACTGTTATCAAAGATTTAGGCAATGATTTATTTGAAATCAGTTGCTATCCTGCGGCTTGTTTTATGTTTGAAGTGGTTGAATATGTAGCGGTAGGCAAGGTTGTTAGTTCCAATCAAGAATTGGCGTATTGCACCACAGAAGAACTTTGGTTCAACCTTTCGGTAGATTTTGATTGTAAAGTCGTAGAAGTTAATCAAGCATTGATAGACTTATCGAGAAGCAATCCTGAACCTTTACGACGCAAAGCAAGTGATGACCATAGACCATTCAGTCAAACCGATTGGATTAGCAGAGTACAAAAATTAAAACAAAACAACTGAAAACATGACTGATGAACATATAAAATGGATTTTGGACTTTGTACATAATA
>JAYTNK010000778.1:0-16284 GCA_043748375.1 Cytophagales bacterium | reverse complement strand
TTCCGTTTCACATTCAGGCAAGTCGAAAGGTGTGCGGTTACATTCTGCAAAGGCACACGTAAGAAATATAATAAAACCTACAGGTTGTAGAAACACATTCCACACTTGTTCTTGTTGCTTTACAATCTCGTTCAGCGATAGCGAACCTGCCATCATAACTATAGCTATGATAGACAAACCCATCGCCAATTCATAACTAATGTTTTGAGATGCGGCGCGCACTGCCCCTAAAAGCGAAAATTTGTTATTGGAAGCCCACCCACCTATCATTACTCCATAAACGCCTAACGCTACCACTGCAAATACATATAAAATACCTACATTAGTTTCTACTGCTTGGATATTAAAGGCAGGTTCGTTGTAAAAGGTCAATGCACCACCAAAAGGAATTACTGCGCTCGTCATAAGAGCGGCAAGAATAGCCAAACATGGGCCTGCAATAAACAGCCATTTGTTGGCATTAGCAGGGATAAACTCCTCCTTGAAAAACATCTTTCCTGCATCAGCCAAAGGCTGCAACAAGCCTGCCCAACCTGCACGATTTGGACCTATGCGATCTTGCATATAGGCGGCTACTTTGCGCTCCGCCCATGTGGAATATACTGCCACGAGAAGGGTAATGCCAAATACCAATACAATAATAATTAACTTGGCAATGAGTAAAAAAGTCATAAGGAAGATAGTTTTAGGATTGACAAACGCCAGCCTTCTATAATTGTCTGCAAATATATAGTTTTTCAGTATATATTTCAATTTTGTTGTATTTTTTTCTGCTTTTTCCTTGTTATAAATAAAAAAAATATGCCAAACGGTTGTAGCAGGTGGTACGACCGTTTGGCGTATAGCATTTAGTTTATGAGTACATTTCCTGTCATTTCTGTAGGAATATCGATGCCCATAAGGGTTAGTATGGTAGGGGCGAGGTCGCCTAATTTGCCATCTTTCATGGTGGGTTTGTAGGTTTTATGCACCAAAATACAAGGTACAAGATTGGTAGTATGAGCAGTATGAGGCGAGCCATCCTCGTTGCGCATGATGTCTGAATTGCCATGGTCTGCTATAATAATGCAAACATAATCTTGCTCTATGGCGGTTTGAACTACTGTTTGCAGGCAAGTATCTACTGTTTCACACGCCTTTACAGCGGCAGAAAATACGCCTGTGTGTCCTACCATATCAGGATTGGCAAAGTTTAAGCAAATAAAGTCCGCACTTTGTTTTTGCAATTCAGGTACTATAGCATCGCGAATATCGAAGGCACTCATTTCGGGCTGTAGGTCATACGTGGCGACTTTAGGCGAAGGGCAGAGCAAACGCGACTCACCCTCAAATGGTTGTTCGCGTCCTCCAGAAAAGAAAAATGTAACGTGTGGGTATTTTTCAGTTTCGGCTATACGAATTTGCTTCTTGCCTGCCTGCGCTATGATATCGCCAAGTGTAGCATTTAAGTTATCTTTTTCAAACATAACTTTCACATTTTTATATGATTCATCATATATGGTCATAGTAAGGTAGTGCAAATCCATTTTTTGCATACCAAAGTCGGGAAAATCTTGTTGCGAAAGGACTTGTGTCAATTCTCTGCCTCGGTCATTACGAAAGTTGAAAAACAAGACTACATCATCTTTTTGTATGGTGGCAAGCGGCTTGCCTGCCTCATCAACACAAACAATAGGTTTTATAAATTCATCTGTAATACCTTGACTATAGGCTGTTTGCAGCGCCTCTACAGGTTTTTGGGTAGGCAAGCCTTCCCCATGTACCAGCAAATCGTAGGCAAGTTTTACACGCTCCCAACGCTTATCTCTATCCATAGCATAATAACGCCCGACTATAGAGGCAACCTTGCCTGCCTGCTGCGCTTCGAGGTAGGCAAGAAGGTTTTGCAAATACGGCACACCACCGTCAGGGGCTGTATCGCGCCCATCTGTAAATACATGGACAAAAATATTTTCCACGCCTGCTTTTTTGGCTATGCCACACAATGCTTTGAGATGTTCAATGTGCGAGTGAACGCCTCCGTCAGACAATAAGCCCAATAAATGCAAGGCTTTATGGTTGGTTTTAGCATATTGCAAGGCTTCCACAAGGGCAGGATTTTGTTCAAGTGTATGCTCTGCTACTGCTTTGTTGATGCGGACAAGGTCTTGATACACCACACGCCCTGCTCCAATGTTCATGTGTCCAACTTCAGAATTGCCCATTTGTCCTTCGGGCAAGCCTACTGCAAGCCCAGAAGCTTCGAGTTTGCTATGGGGGTAAGTTGCCCACAGTGAGTCCACAAAGGGCGTTTTTGCTTGTGCAATGGCAGAAACTTCAGGGTTTGTACCCAATCCCCAGCCATCTAAGATAAGTAAGGCGACTCTTTTATGCATGGTTGTATATAATTTTGAACGTTGGATACAAAGGTAACTGTAATAACTCGTTTGCGCAAATGGACTTGTTTATTAGCTTAAAACCACCTTTATTAGTCATTGTTTCCTCTTCAAAAAACTTATAGCTTAGAATATACTGGAAAACCTTGTTTAATTATAAGTAACTGATAATCAAATTATTATATAAAAAAATGGTTTTTTGCACCTCTTTAGGTTTATATGCTTGAGATAACGAAATAAAGATGTTCTTAAATTTAAATGCTTGATTATCAAATACTTAAAAAAAAACGTGGTCTAATGATTGAGGTTAAATAATATTTCTATGCCTTGATGAGTGCGCTGTATGAAGCATTAAGCGCTTTGAGGCTTTCGTGTGTTCCTCGTTCAATAATTTGACCATAACGCATGACAATAATCTCATCGCTATCTCGAATAGTGCTAAGGCGGTGTGCTACTACCAATACGGAGCAAGCTCTACGCCTCAAAGCTGTTTCTATATTCTTTTCCGTTTGCGTATCTAAGGCAGAGGTGGCTTCGTCTAAAATAAGCATAGAGGGATTGTTCACCAATGCTCTAGCTATTTCGAGGCGTTGTCGTTGTCCGCCACTCAAATTGCGTCCACTTTCCGCGATTAAACTCTCGTAACCGTTTTTGCGACTGCTGATAGTTTCATGTATTTGTGCATCTTTCGCAGCTTGTGTAATGAGCATATCGGGAACGGTTGTATCCCAAAGGGTCAAAACGTCCTTTGTTGTGCCTTCAAATAAAAAAATATCTTGGTCGACCATCGCCAAGGAATTGTTAATAACCTCACGCGGTAATTGTTGGCGTGGCACACCGTCAAGTAAGATTTCGCCACTCCAAGGCTCATACAAGCCCGAAAGCAATTTGGCGACTGTAGATTTGCCACTACCTGAGCCGCCAACTAAGGCTACTCGTTCGCCTGGTGCTATTTTCAGATTGAAATTCTCGATTAGCGGAGGGGCAAGGCGACTGTAGCCAAAGGTTACATTTCTGAATTCTATATGCCCTTCTAACTTTTGGGTAACAAGGTTGAAATTTGGAGCTTCCTCAAATTTAAGGGCATTCCGCTCTGTCTGTATATCTGTTTTTGCCTGCAAAATATCGTCTAAACGGTTCATATCACCTTTAGCTTCTTGGAACTTGCCTCCCAAGTGCAAAAGGTCTTCGATAGGTGCAGAAAAACTTTCCATGAGGCTTTGAAACGCCACTAACATACCTATTGTAATCGCACCTTCCATCACATACATACTGCCAATAGTTAGCACCAAAATAATAGCAATTGCGTGCAAAAATTGGGGAATGGCATTGAGCCAAATAGATAAAGCGGCTAATTTTTGTTCGCTATTGATCATTTTGGTTAAATAACCTGCCCATTTTTTAAAAAAGTCGTCTTCTCTTCCTCCTGCTTTTATACTTTCCATGATTTGTAATCCACTCATGGTTACTCCTGCGAGCTTGCCTTCTGCTTGTTGCATTTGGGTATAATAGGCGACTCGTTTTTCGGCTATAAAGCGCAATGCCCAAACATTTAATAAGGCAAAAGCTAATACAATACTTGACAAAACAAGGCTGTAAGTAAGCATTAAAGCAAAAAAGAATACAACCATAAGCAAATTCAGGAAATTTTTGGCTAAATCGCCCAAAAGCATACGCGCCAAATGGTCATTGGTTTCTACACGAGAGGCTATATCGCCTGCATAGCGTTGCTGAAAAAAGTCGATGGGTAAGCGCAAGACGTGCCAAAAGAAGCGCGAGGCAGTCGCGAGCGACATTTTCGTTTCTAAGCGTAGGAGGTAATGGTTTTTTAGGTATTCGCCTCCTCCGCGCAAAATGGCAGTGAAGCCCATGCCTATCAATAACGGCATAAGCCAATCGCTCATGCGCTCTACCAAAATATTGTCTATAAAGATTTGAGCAAAGAGTGGAATAAGCAAACTTGGCAATAAAAGTACCAAGCTAACCAACAAAATATAGCCTAAATCGTGCTTGTAACCCGCTAAACGGCGCAATAATCCGCCCAGAAGGTCGGGTTTAGTCCCTCCTTTTTTGAACTCGGGAGTAGGTTCGAAAGTAAGCACAACACCTGTAAAACTCTCGTCAAGTGTCTGCCAATCTACCTCACGATGTCCTTCTGCAGGGTCATTGAGCCAAACTTTATTTTGAGCGCGGTCTATACCTTCTAATACAACAAAGTGATTGAAATTCCAATAAATAATAGCGGGTATGCTAATTTCAGTAAGCGCATCTACTTCTTTTTTTAGCCCTTTTGCTTGTAAACCGTAACCCCGCGCACCTTTGAGGATATTGCCTGCTTTGCTACCATCACGCGTTACATCACAATCATAACGCAACTGCTCAAGTGGTACATACAGCCCATGTTGCGCCAATATAATTCCCAAACAAGCCGCGCCACATTCTACGGCTTCCATTTGCAGGCGAAGGGGGGTTTTAATACGCATAGTGGTATTTATTTTGTCCTAGATTCAACTTTCAAATGCAACTTTTTGGTTAAAAATTTCTTTTGGGCTAAAATAGTTGTGTCTTTTTCTTGGTCTGTCATTTTATTGAATTTTCACTTCTCATTTGAAAAGGCGAAATAATAATGTTGGTTAAAAGGTAATGTTGCCAAAAAAACCATTGTTTTTTTATAATAAAACTGACTATCAATTACTTATAATTAAACAAAATTTCCAATATGTTCTAAGGCGTTTATGATACAAACGGTAGGCAAGTATGGATAATTTACTTCAAAATGTTGGGATATTGCCACAAAATAAACAATAATATTGCCCCAAGCAATACCCTATAGTATCCAAACAAAGGAAAACCATATTTGGTAAGTAACTGCACAAACAATTTAATGGCTAACATAGCGACTATAAAGGCTACTATATTGCCTATCAATAATATTTGTAAGTCAGCAAATTGAATTTCTTTATAGCTTTTCAATAACTTATAAGCAGTTACAGCAAACATAGTAGGCACAGCCAAGAAAAATGAAAATTCAGCAGCTTGCCTGCGTCCCAAACCCTGCACATAGCCGCCAATAATACTCGAAGCAGACCGCGAAACACCTGGCACAAGTGCCAAACATTGAAAACAGCCTATCCAAAATGCCATCTTATAACTTACTTCCTTCTCCTCGTCTGAAGCGGCATTAGGAAACCACCGCTCAATAAAAATCAAGATGATGCCGCCTAAAAACACCATCAACGCAACTGTAAAGGGACTTCCCAATAAAGCATCTATGTACTTGTCTAAAAGTAAACCCAATACACCCGCAGGCAAGAAGGCAAATAATAACTTGAAATAGAAATCAAAGCTTTTGAAAAAACGCTTATAATACAAGACTACTACAGCTAATATTGCCCCAAATTGAATATTTACTTCAAATAATTTGGTGAAATCTAATCGGCTGATGTGCATGGCACCTGAAGCGATAATCATGTGTCCTGTAGAAGATACAGGTAAAAATTCTGTAAGCCCCTCGATGAGTGCGAGGAGGAGGGCTTGCCAAAGTTCCATGGGCGAAGTTTGTAACTATTTGATTATTTGAAATTCGTAATGTTGCACGTATAATTTTCGCTCCATACCTTTCATGTGATTGATAATGAGGCGGTACTTGCCTACAGGGGCAGGCAAGGTTTTGAGTGACGGTTCACACCATCTCTCTTCGGCTTTCCACTGAAAAGTAAAACGCTCTTTAGCCGCTATTTCGCGTTCACGCGGTGGTGGCGGGCAATTTTCCAAACAGATACAATATAATTGCTTGACTAAACGCCAAGCACCGTTCTCTTCAAATTCGAGCTTCATCTCCATAGGGCGCATCAATCGCAGGGTAGTGTCCTGTTCGTGATACAGCTCGATAGCAACCATATCATTTTGCTTAAATTTACGTTTAGCCTCAAAACGCCATATTCCTTTGGTCGTTTCGGTTGTAGAAGCGTCTTCTATATGCTTGTTTTGGGTAGATTTGCAGGCAAGTAAACCCACTAAGGCTATCGCAGAAGCCCAGTATATTATTTTTCTCATTATTTGTGAAGCAAGAATAAAAAGCAAACATAGGCATTATTTTGTAGCTATAAGCGTTTTGCAGCAAATATTTCAAAAAGACGTGGAAACTATTGGTTTATCAAAAATTATCAGCAAGCCTAATTATAAAAATCTATAGCTTTTTTATGCAAAAAAGCTATATTTGCAAACGATGAATCTTTTTAAGCGTAGCTTCTCTGCTGAACAGATAGCGATTTTCGAATTTTTAAAGACAAACAGGCTGTTTGCATCGCTTACTGATGCAGAATTAGACTTATTTCTGCCTTACCTGCACTTGCGCCAATACAAACAAAATGAAGTCATTTTTTTTAGAAATGACCCTGCGCAAGCGTTGTATCTTGTGAAAGAAGGCAAAATATCTATTGAGGTAGATATAGGTGATAAGTTTGAGCCTATCTCGCACATCGGCAAAACAGGTTCATTAGGAAATAGTGCGCTTTTACGCTATACAAAACGCACTTACAACGCTTTTGTACTTTCGCCTATGGCTCAACTATACGTTATTCCACAAGTGAACATCCAAAGTATCTTTGAACGCAAGGCAATCGTACAAGCAAAAATGCTCGAAGCCCTTGCTGAAAATTACAATGAGATGTTTTATGGACTTATTCGCACTTATCGCACCACACAAGGCTTTTTAGAAATATCGGAAGTCTTTAAAGATATTTCCTAAAAACATGAATTTTGAAATAAAATTACCGCTTTTTGAAGGCCCTTTTGACTTGCTTCTCTTTTTTATTGAGCGTGATGAGTTAAATATTTATGATATTCCAATTGCGCGTATCACACAAGAGTTCCTTGCCTACCTGCAACAAATGGAGGTGATGAACATAGAAGTTGCCAGCGATTTTGTGGTAGTTGCGGCAACACTTATGAAAATAAAAGCCAAAATGCTATTGCCCAAACCTGTAATGGCGGAGGCAATAGATGACCCGCGAAACGAGCTTGTAAACGCGCTCTTAGAATATCAGAAATATCAGGCTGTTTTAGAAGCATGGACTGAAATGGAAACTATCCAACTTCAAAAAGAGCCACGCGGAAATATAGACGCAGACTGGAAAACTGTCGCAAAAACATACGCGTTAGAATTAGACTTAAATCGGGTGGATTTATTTCAGCTCTTACGCGTTTATGAAAAAACATTGAACCGTTATGTCGATAGTCAAAACAAACCTGTGCATACTATTGTGCCCTATCCGTACAGTGTGGCAGGGCAAAAAGACTATCTGCGCCTTAAACTAAAAACGCAACAAACCATTAGCTTTAGACAGTTAATTATAGAACACCCATATAAAATAAGCGTTATTTTTAGCTTTTTAGCTATTTTAGAGCTTTTACAATTATACGAGATTACGATTGAGTTAGAAGCAGGCTATAATAATTTCGTCATTAAAGCCATTGCTATTGAATAGCCAATGATTAGTATTTTTAGGTGTTTGATAATCAATTATTTAAATTTTTTAGCGTGTCACAGAGAATTAAAACTGTTAGACCATACAAACCTAAATAAGCGCAAAAAATAGTGTTTAGTTGGTTTTTTGACAGTAAAAAACGTACGTTTTGGCGTGAAATGAGGTAAATTTTACAGCCGTAGCGAGCCGCTACTCTAAGCACTTTTACGCTTTCGCGAGAAATTTATTAAGCACTAACTCAATTATGGTTGTCTGACAATTTTTGCGGGGACGTTTTTTGAGTAGGGGCAATCCCTTGTGGTTGCCCTTTTTGCAAGACAAATCTTTATTTTGCCTAATTTTTAGGGTGTTTATAGCACAAAATGTGTTATAATAGCAAGGGCAACCATAATGGATTGCCCCTACACTTTTTACCACTACAAAAATTGTCACAGAACCAAAGAAACGTGCTTAAACTAATTTTGACTGTCCTTAAATAGCGTTTTCTCTATCGTTTCTGCGGTAGGTTTTGCAGGGGTAGGCGAGGTATTATCTGCTTTTTTCTCTATTTTGCGAATAGGGTATTTTGTAAGGATATTGCCTCCTGCTGTTTTTCCTTTGACTTCAAGGTCTGCGAAATTGTATTCAAAGGTTTTAATTTTAGCGGTACAATTAGCTGATAGTTTTATGGTGATGCTTTCGGTTTCGCTGGCGAGGTTTTGGCTCATATAAAGGATTTGCGAGTTTTTTGTACCTTTGGTTGCATCATATTCTTTATCGCGAATAACGCCCGATATTTGGAAACGCTTCACCATTGTATTGCCTGATTCACCTTCGCGGTAGGCAATGTTAAAGACGGATTCTTTGGTTTCCTTGTTGTAAATGGCTATATGAATAATATCCTTGCCTACATATACTTTTTCGCCTATTTTCTTCACATAGTATTTTCCATCTTTGGTAAACACTAAAACGTCATCAAGGTCTGAACATTCACGCACATACACATCTTTTTTTAAGCCATATCCAATAAATCCGTCTGTATAATTGGCATATAGTTTTTGGTTATTCATGGCTACTTCTGTAGCGACGATGGTATCAAAAGTAGTGATTTTAGTTTTGCGTTCTCGGTCTTTGCTGTATTTTTTCAATAAATTCTTGAAATAATTGATAGCATAGCGCGTAAGGTTTTCTATATGGTCTATCGTTTCTGCCAATTCTTTGTGCCAGCCTTTGGCTATTTCGTCTGCTTGAAAAGAGTCATATTTAGAGATACGTTTAATTTTAATTTCAGTTAGGCGCAAGATGTCTTCTTGTACGATTTCACGATAAAACTCATGTTTATAAGGCACGAGTCCTGCATCTATGGTTTGCAGTACGCTTTCCCATGTGGTACATTCTTCGATTTGATGATACAAGCGGTTTTCAATAAATATCCTTTCCAATGAACTGTATAAAAGTTTTTCCTGCAATTCATGTTTTTTGATTTCAAGTTCTCTACGCAGGAGTTCTACAGTATTTTTGGTAGACGTTTTTAGAAGCTCGTGTACATCAGTAAAGCGTGGTTTATTGTCTAAAATCACACACGTATTGGGGGAAATACCTATTTCGCAATCTGTAAAAGCATATAAAGCGTCTATAGTTTGCTCTGGATCTATTCCCACCGCAAGCTCTACTACTACTTCTACATATTGAGCGGTATTATCTACTACTTTTTTTACTTTTATCTTGCCTGCGTCATTAGCTTTAATGATAGATTCTATAAGGGAGGGCGTTGTTACACCAAATGGCACATCTTTTATCAAAAGTTCTCGTCTATTTTTAGCATTAACTTCTATGCTGGCGCGCACTCGAATCTTGCCTCCCTTTGCACCTGCTTTGTAAAGCGAAAAATCGGCAATGCCACCTGTGGGAAAATCGGGCAGGAGTATAAACGGTAGGTTTTTTAATACGGCTATGGAGGCTTCAATAATTTCAATAAAATTGTGGGGCATGATTTTGGTAGCCAAGCCTACTGCAATGCCTTCCGTGCCTTGTGCTAATAGCAAGGGGAACTTTACAGGCAGGGTAATAGGTTCTTTCTTACGCCCATCATACGATTTCTGCCATGCGGTAGTTTGCGGATTAAAGACTACTTCCAGCGCGAATTTGCTTAATCGGGCTTCAATATAACGTGCTGCAGCTGCGCCATCGCCTGTGCGAATATCGCCCCAGTTGCCCTGCATATCTATCAATAAATCTTTTTGTCCTACAGCTACAAGCGCATCGCCAATAGAGGCATCGCCATGTGGGTGATATTGCATTGCCTGACCTATTACGTTTGCTACTTTGTGGTATCGTCCATCGTCCATTTGCTTTAAGGCGTGCAGAATACGGCGTTGCACAGGCTTCAGTCCATCATTTAAGTGTGGAACGGCACGTTCAAGGATTACGTAAGAGGCGTAATCCAAGAACCAATCTTCATATACTTCTTGGATATTGGAGAGGTGATCTTTTACTTCTTTCATGGTAGGTAGGCACTAAGGCGTTGCAAAGGTGCAAAACAGTTCCCACAAATACAAATGCTTTTTATAAAAATCCTAAAAAATTAGCGTGATTGGTTTTTTAATAAACATTTTCGCTAAAAAGTGGCGTAAATTTATCTTGTTATTTTGCGGGCTTTCTTTTTGAGTGGCATCTTTGACACTCAAAAAGAAAATGAACGTTATTTCCAAATAAAAGTCTATTTTTGAGGTAAAAATATATGTTACTCGATTTAACTGACTTTCAGCCTATACTCGCCCAACAACAAGCGCAGTTGTATATTTGGGATGGCATACGAGGCAAATATATACTGCTCACGCCTGAAGAGTGGGTGCGGCAGGCTATTATTGATTATTTAGCCCAAAATGGGTATCCAAAAAATTTAATGCAGGTGGAGAAAAATATTGCCTATCCGCGCCGAAAGAAACGCCCCGATATTATTTGTTATGATCGCGTAGGCGAGCCGTTTTTGCTGGTAGAATGTAAGGCGCAAGCTATCGCGCTTAATGAAAATACCCTGATACAAGCGCAGACTTATAATTGGGTAGTGCAAGCGCCTTACATGGCTATCACGAATGGCAGAGAAATTATCGTGTATGAAAAGGCAAGTTTGGTGGTGTTAAACAACTTGCCTACGTACCCTATCATTTAATATGCGATACGATTTTATTGATTTTGTCCTCCGTCATAGGTTTGATAACATAGTCAATAATTACGTCATAATTTTTAGCTTTTTCCAAGTCGTCTTGGTCAATGGAAGACGTAATAATGATTACAGGCACACGCACGCCAATTTTTTCCATTTCATCAAGAAACGTCCAAGCATCAAGGTCAGGCATATTGATATCCAATAGCAATAAATCAGTTGTAGGATTTTGCTGAAAGTATTCTAAACCTTTACGCGCCACTACATACTCTACAATCGTAAGGTCTGTACGTGCTTTATGTAGCTTTTTACGGCAAATAAGGTTGTTTATAGGGTCGTCATCAACCAATACAATATGGCGGTGATTAGTTTGCATGAATGTTTTAATTAAAAAAAATGTATTTTTTATTTATTTTACGGAAAAAAATCGATCTATAACCATTTTGCAAGCGAGATTGTTTGTTATTTATAATAATTTACTGCAAAAAGTTAATTAAGATAAAATCATATTCTGATAGGTCTGTTTGCAAAGATAACGTAAAAAGGAAGTTTTTTATTACTTTTGTAAATATCACAAAAAATATTATCTTTGCCAGTATGTTGTATGTTTTCCTCAAAACCATTATGCGTATCGCGTTACGCGTATTCTACAAGTCGTTTCAGGTGCAACATCGGGAACGCATACCCAAGTCAGGTCCCTTGCTTGTGGTGTCGAATCACCCTAATACGTTTATGGATCCTGTTATTGTAGGAACTACAGTGCGCCAACCCGTCTATTTTTTAGCTATGGGTTCATTGTTTACTTCTAAATTCATGACATGGTTTTTTACACAGCTACACATGATACCTATTCAGCGCAAAAATGATACGAATAAGGTGAAGGTGGATAACCGCGAAGTATTCAAAAAATGTTATGATTTTTTGGGCAAAAAAGGTGTGGTGGCTATTTTTCCTGAAGGAGTAAGCATAAAAGCCCGCAGATTGCAACCTATTAAGACAGGTGCGGCACGCATAGCCTTAGGCGCGGAAGCCGAACATAATTTTGAATTAGGGCTGCAAATTATGGTCGTAGGGTTGAATTATACTCGCCACGACAGCTTTCGAAGCGATGTATTGGTAAATATTGGCGAAACGATATTGGTCAAGGATTTCGCAGGCAAGTATGCCGAAAATCAAGACCATGCCATTCATGAACTTACCGAATTGATAAAGCAACGCATTGAAAATGAAGTAATTATTACAAATTCAGATGCACAAGATAGCCTCGCCAGCCAAATAGAAATGATTTACAAACCCCAACTTTTTGCGGACATTCCTGCGCAAAATATACGGGACGAGGAGGATTTTTTAATCTCAAAAGCCATTGTTGAGGCTATACAATACTTTGAAGAACAAGATGTTGAGCGTGTGAAAACCTTTCAACCGCAAATAGATGGGTATATGCGCGATTTGAAACGATTAAATTTGAATGATGAGGTATTTTCAAAATCAAACCGTAAAAGCCACTTGTTTAGCGAAAGTATAGGGTTAGCCTTTTATTTTTTGATAGGCTTCCCGTTTTTTTTGTATGGTTTATTAAATAATTATATCGCCTATATTATTCCTTCACGCATCGCAGCACGTATTGTGCGATGGACAGACACTGATGAATACACCGCTCCCGTGATGATGACTTCAGGTATATTGACCTTCAGCTTCTTTTATGCTTTGCAAGGCTGGGCGTGCCACTATTTCACACAAAATATTTGGATAGCCCTTGCCTACCTCGTTACTCTACCTATTACAGGCTTTTTTGCCCTTGCCTACGCAAGTGTCCGCAGGAATAGCTTGGATAATTGGCGTTTAATCGCTTTGTTTTATAAACGAGCCGACCTTGTAAGCACACTGATAACCCAACGCTCTGCCCTTATCAAGGAACTCGAAAGGGCTAAAGAAGAATATTGGGCATATTTGGAGCGGGAAAAAAATAAAAATTAAGTGCGCATTTAGATAGAAGTAAAAATTAAATAAACTGATATTTTCTATCTCTAATCGCTGGTGGGTAGGCAAGTTTATAACTTGCCTACCAAAACCAAGCATTGGGTAAGCAAGTTACAACGTTTTCGCCTTTTCATTTCTTGTCTATGTTCTTTTTCCTTTCCAAAACGATTGCGGTGGTATTAATGCCTATTTTTTGGCTGATAACCTTATTTCTGCTCTTTATTTTTACGAAACAAGCTATTCGCAAACGCTTTTTCAAACGTGCTTTTATTGTTTTTTTTATAATCCTTACCAATCCTTTTTTAATAAATCTTACTTTGTTAAGTTGGGAGTATCCACCTACGCGCCTACAGGATTTGCAAGGCAAATATGATGTAGGGATTGTCCTCACAGGTGTTACACAAGGGCATAAATCACCTACAGACCGTGTGCATTTGGCTGAAGGTGCTGACCGACTTATGCACACCCTTTTGCTTTACAGGCAAGGACAAATTAAAAAAATTCTTATCACAGGAGGCAATATTTCTATTTTTGGCAAGGTGGAGCGAAGCGAAGCAAGCGCGTTAAAAAGCCTATTGTTGCTTGCAAAAGTGCCTGAACAAGATATTATAATAGAGGAGAACGCCCGCAATACGCGTGAAAACGCATTGTTTAGTAAGGTTATCTTAGCGAAAGATTTTGCCCATAAAAAATACCTGCTTATTACTTCAGGTTTCCACATGAGGCGGGCTTTGGGTTGTTTTGAGCGGGTGGGACTAAAAGTTACCCCTTTTAGTGCTGGGTTTTACACGCAAGACTTTGATAAATCGTTTGGTTTTGGGGCAATCTTGCCTACCGAAAAAGCCTTGTGGCTGTGGCAAATATGGGTACATGAAATGATAGGGTATCTCACTTATAAACTATTAGGCTATGCGTAGGCAAGGGTGTTTAATTACCAAAAAAAACAGCTGGTAGTTTTGTGCCTACCACAAAATTACCAGCTGTTTTAAAATTATAACCTATTGAAAATAAAACGGTTAACCGATGTTTAATCCATTGTTAAAGGCTTGTTCATATAAAAATCTAAGACTTTTTTACGAAACAAGTAATCATATTTTGAACGGACAAGGTCAGACTTAGCAATGTCCAAATTGTTTTTTGAGAGGTTAAAATCTACTACATTAGAAGCACCTGCTTGATAACGTTTTTCAGTAACTTCAAAGGCATTTGTTAAGGCTTTTATTTGTTCTTGGCGCGTTTGATACGTTTGGTAGGCATTTTTAGCATCTATGTAGGCTTGTTCTATGGTTTGGCGGAGTTGATTGCGTACTTGTTTTGCCTGTAGTTCCGTATTACGTTTTGCCAATATAGCATTGCCAATTTGGGTGCGCGTGAAATTGCCGTTGTAAATGGGGATATTTAGGTTAAGCGAAACTTGCTGACGCAGGTTGTCTTTTAATTGTCCAAAAAAAGGATAGGCAATTTTGGTGCGTTCTGTACTTGGGAACACCCCGATTACAGGCTGGGCAACATTTCCATTCACATAACCTACAGTTTGTTGTACTAAAGTTGTATTCGTATTGTATTTAGCACTTGCACTTGAATATCCAGTGAACAATGTTCCGTTTAAAGAAAGAGTAGGATAAAGCCCAGCGCGTGCTTGCTCAATGGCTATTTCGCTTCCTTTAATAGCTTGGTCTGCACTTTTTATGCTGGGTTGCGTACCTTCTGCTGTTTGATATACTTGCATGGGCGTTTCTACCAAATCGTTTACGACAAGGTTATCCACATTCACAGTTTTAACTTGAAAATCATCTTCAAGCGCGTAGTTCATTTGTTGCTGAAGGGCTACTTTGCCAGAATTCAGCATATTTTTAGCATTGGTGATGGCAAGTTGATTATTTGCAATCGTAGCCTGTATATTGATGACATCAATTTCAGCTATAGCACCTGCCTCAAATAATTTTTTGGTGCGGTCTAATTGAGTTTGTGTGGAGAGTAAGTTGGTTTGCGAAGTGCCCAATAACTCTTGGTTTTGCAATACATTTAAGTAAGCAACAGCAATATTAAGGGAGAGCGTTTGTTTTGCCTGCTCATTGTTTAGTTGGTTTATGCCAACTGTATTGGCATTTTGGCGAATAACATTTTGGAGGCGGTAGCCATTGAACAATATCATCGAACCCGATACACTAAAGTTGTTGCTATTTACTTGTTGGGTTACAAATTGATTGCTAAAAGGGTCAATAGAGCGTCCCCAGTTAAGGGCTTGGCTTGCGTTGGCACTTGCAGAAGGGTACCGAGCAAATTTGCTTTGTTGAAGGTTTGCATTAGCGGTTTGGATTTGAATATCGCTTTGCTGTACCCCAATATTATTTTTGATGCCGTATTGGATACAGTCTTCTAATGACCATACGCCACCCGTAGGTTTCATATCTTGGGCCTTGCCTGAAGTACCACACGAAAACATGGAAGCTATTAAAAAACCGAGTGCTACGATAAGTTGTAACATAATATATAGATTGTTATTTGTTGAGAGGTTAGTAATAATTATATAGACTTTTTGTTTACAAAGGAAAAACAGTTAATTGGCTATTTGAAAAGGAAACTTACTGCTTTTTGAATAGGTTGTACATTTTGCCTAAATATTACATAATACTTTATGTTTATGCTTATAGTATAGAAATCTTTGAGCCAAACTTTGTTTTTGCTATAAAACACTTTATATCAGTATTTTAATAACTTGCCTACCTATGCGATATGTCCGTTTTTAATACAGATATGCACGCTACTGTACGTTTTTAGCTATTGCATAGTAATATGTAATGCAAAGTACCTGATAAAAAACAATACTTCCAAATTTTTGGAAGTATTATTTTCATTTTTTTTTAATAAAGGCTCGATTGTGCTTAATATAGCCTGCTTGCGGTGTTTTCCTTCTGTATTATTTCCAGTGAGAACGGTATTGTGCTTAAACTTGCCTACGAGCATAAAAATAGCTGGCTATCACGATTCCTACAACCACAAAAGCGGTTATGCACATCAAAACAATTCTCTCAGGGCTTATGTAGTTACTATGTGCCTTGCTTTCTTCCATGTTTTGCATCTGTTTCGCAAATTGTTTGGCTGTGCCACCATGCGCTTCATAATCTTTTATAGCTTCTTGGGCTATTTCTTGTGCATATTGATAGGCTTGCCTATCTGCCCAATATTGAGCAATGCTTAATTTTAATTTTATAGTGGCCTCATACAAGTTGTTTTTTTGGTAGTATTCAAAAAGAGGCTCGCTATATTCCGTAGCTTGTGCTATATTGCCTAT
>JAYTNK010000777.1:0-1880 GCA_043748375.1 Cytophagales bacterium | reverse complement strand
TGGCGGCTTCACGTGGCTACAACACCTTGATGGAGAAAACAATAAAGGGTATGTTGCCCAAAACTAAACTTGGACGCGAAGTGTTTCACAATCTTCATGTATATGAAGGTGATCAACACCCCCACGCACCACAGAGTCCTCAACCTTACACCCTAAACATCTAACCCCACATCATGACTGACGTAATCAATACCGTAGGACGCAGGAAAACTGCCGTTGCTCGCATCTATTTGAAAATAGGACAAGGCAATGTCACGGTGAACAAACGTACTCTTAACGAGTACTTCACCATTGAAACATTACAGAATACGGTGCTTCACCCCTTGGCTCTTGTTAGCTCTTTGGGAAGTTATGACATTAAGGTAAATGTGAAAGGGGGCGGCACTACAGGGCAAGCCGAAGCCACTCGTATGGCGATAGCGCGCGCATTGTGCCAACTCAATCCTGAAAATAGACCACCTTTGAAAAAAGCTGGGCTTCTTACACGCGACTCCCGTATGGTAGAACGCAAGAAACCTGGTCGTCGCAAAGCACGTCGCAAATTCCAATTCAGTAAACGTTAATCAGGACTTTCACAAACACTTATGTCGAACATCTCTTACCAAGACTTACTCACTGCGGGGGCGCACTTCGGGCACCTTACACGCAAGTGGAATCCTAAAATGGCTCCATATATCTTCATGGAGAAAAACGGTATCCACCTTATTGACCTCAACAAAACACTTGCTTGTCTTGAGGAAGCCTGTAATGCCGTTAGAAGCATCACACGCTCAGGGCGCAAAATCATGTTCGTAGCTACCAAAAAACAAGCTCAAGAAGTGGTATCACAAGAGGCAGAACGCCTCCGTATGCCTTTCGTTACAGAGCGTTGGCTTGGTGGTATGCTTACAAATTTTGCCACCATACGCAAATCACTCAAAAAACTATCTACGCTCGATCGTCGTACAAAAGATGACGAATATAAAAGCCTCGCAAAACGCGAACGCCTTATGTTGGAGCGCGAAAAAGCAAAATTAGACAAAATCTTGGGCGGTATTACCGACCTTGGTAAATTGCCTGCTGCGCTTTTTATTGTAGATGTAAAACGCGAGCATATCGCTATAGCTGAAGCACACCGTTTGGGCATACCTGTTATCGCTATCTGTGATACAAACTCTGACCCAAACCAAGTGGATTTCCCTATTCCTGCGAATGATGATGCGTTCAAATCTATATCGCTTATCATCAAAACGATAGGACAAGCCATCGAAGATGGACTGTCAGAGCGTAAAAAGGATAAAGAAGATACGAAACTTAAAGAAGACGAAGCGGATAAACGCGAAGTTGAAGTTACACCTGCTCCTACTACAGAGGTAACCGAGTAACCTGTCTTGCCTACCTATTCAAAAGCGTAACCCATAACACGGTTACGCTTTTTATATTTTAGCTACTGTAAAATTCAAAACCATGCTTTCTACATAGCCGTTATCGATATGTTGGTTCTCTGACAATTTTTGTGGTGGTAAAAAGTGTAGGGGCAATCCCTTATGGTTGCCCTTGCTATTCTAACACATTTTGTGCTATAAACATCCTAAAAATTAGGCAAAATAAAGATTTTACCTTGCAAAAAGGGCAACCACAAGGGATTGCCCCTACTCAAAAAATATCCTCACAAAAATTGTCAGACAACCCACTTGGTTCTCTGACAATTTTTGTGATGGTAATAGGTGTAGGGGCAATCTCTTTTGGTTGCCCTTTCTGATTTAGTCTATTTTATTAGACTTCCTGCGAAAGTATCTTTTCCCTCTCTCCATTTTGCTACTCTCCCTACAGAAGATTTCATTCATTTTGTTTGTTTTTGGCATCATGGTTGAGGGTGTGCTTTGCCCATTTCCAACCTT
>JAYTNK010000776.1:0-1695 GCA_043748375.1 Cytophagales bacterium | reverse complement strand
CACAGTTCAAATACATCAAATTTTGGAGTTGCCCTATCTCGGCAGGCAAGCCCTTCAATTCATTCACAGAGCAGTCCAATTCCTTCAAATGGCGGAGCTGTCCTATTTCCGCAGGCAAGCCCGTTAATTGATTTTTTTCACAGTATAAACTCGCCAAATTTTGGAGTTGCCCTATCTCGGCAGACAAGCGCGTTAATTGATTATCTGCGCAGTCCAAAATTTGCAAATTTTGGAATTGGAATATTGCTTGAGGAAGTTCTGTTATGCCTTGCTTGTTTAGGTTGAGTTTATAAATCTCATGCTTATTGGAGGCTTTGAGGGCATCTTTGAGGGTGTACCATTGGGCGTTTCTTAAGGCGGCAGAATCGAGTAGCGGTTGAGTAGGCTGTGCGTAGGCAACAAGGCCTGTGAGGTAAAAGAGTAGAAAAAGACAACAAGTAGTAGTTTTCAGTGTTTGCATGACTTTGCAGAATAGGTGGAGTTCAAGTGCAAATAAAAGTATTTTAGGGCTTTTATCCAAAAAAAGAGCTTATGATTGTACCATTTATACGACTTTTACTTCTTTGCCGAATAAATTTATAACAGAACGAAAAACCTTGCCTATCCCACGCAGGTAGGCAAGTCAGCAATCGGTAAAAACTTCTATAAATTTTTCCTGGTCGTAGCGCGTAATGATCCATGTACGGGTATTTTCGGCAAGTTTCGAACCCCATTCGCCTTTTTGTCTGAACAATTCTACTTCTGCCCACTCGCCTATACTCCTATCAATAGCGCAACAAGCCGCCAAAGGGTCATGCATTTTTTTGCCTTCTGCCTTATTTTGTAAGTAAGCCTCCATACCCTTGTAAATCATACGCATAGATTGGGATTGTTCGCGCAACTTGCCTACTACAGTGTGCATAGCAAGGTCATAATATACGCCATGACACACATTTTTGGAGACAAAATAGCGCGTCCCTATTTGGTCGGTAGCCAATACTTTGAAAGCTGAAGGGACATCACCATTCAAATTGAAAGTAGGGCAGGTAAGTTTGCCTTTGAACTTTTCCAACTGTAGTTCTGTAGGTACTACGCCCTCGCCTGCAAAACCGCCTTGCGCCACCAAACAACCTAATCGAAAGGCAGGCGAGTCCAACGCCTTGCCTACGTTTTTCAGGGGCGCACCTGTGATAAGGATGGTGTCTTCATCACAACATTCGAGCAAAACATCACTTCCTTCCCTTGCCTGCTCGGAGGGCGTGATAGTGCCATACACCTTTTCGTGCCAAGGCGATACACAAGTTTTCGGGTGCTGTAGATTGTACGCGCCTACAGGAATATCACGCCCAAACATGGCTAAGGTTCGCCTTACCAAACCCACTTGACAAGGCGAACCTGGCGTAATGGTAACAGCTTTGAGCCTTACCTGCGTATGCCCCAACAACAACAACAAGGTAAGATAGTCGTCAGGGTCTTGTGTTTCCATATCAAGGATGATGTCGAGCATTTTTGGTTTTACAGTTTACGAAGAAATTATATTTTTATATTTTCCCACCCCTCCAATTCAGGAGGCAAGACTAAATTAGGATTATCTATAACATATATCTTACAGTTTGTTAGATTTCTGAGTTCTTTGGGCAAGGTTTTGAGTCGATTTCTTGCTAAAAACATAGTTTGCAAATTTTTAAGCCTGCCTATTTCTTGGGGCAACGTTTC
>JAYTNK010000775.1:0-2115 GCA_043748375.1 Cytophagales bacterium | reverse complement strand
GGCTATTCAAATTTGAACCTCTAAAGAGGTTCGGTAAAGCACAAGCAACACCTTCAGGTGTTGAATTTACGAATAGCCCCCAATGAAATTGGGGGAATGATAGCAATTTTCACACATTCGAAAACTCGAAAATTTTGATGCGTTTAATCTGGTAACAGACGCTTTCAGCGTGACTATAAGTGGGAAAAGGGCTACGAGAAACACCTATTTCTATCACCAGAAAGGGAGTAATTTTAAACCCGAATATCGATAAATGCTTTATTTGGATAGGCTCTGACGCGGGGCTTTTTTGCTACAATGGGATTTAATTCCTTGCCTACCAATGCACTACGCAAAAGAGCAAATCTATCACAGGACTTTGCCAAACAAATAATGGCAATATTTATTGTTACAACTTTGTGGGGCAGGTTTTTTGCATCAAAAACAATGAGATGTACGAATTGGAAAACCTAACCAAAAGCCACGAAAACGCGTGTTTTGCGCGATATATTTGATTTATAGAAAAAAACATCGGAAAAATCGCGCCCAATGGCAACATGGCTTCCCAAACTATACTGATAAAAATGAAAAAAAAACTTGTTTCTTGCCTGCTCATGGCTTTTTGTATGCTTTTAAGCGATTTACACGCGCAAACTTTTGAGGAATATCTCACACTTTTTGAGCCTATCAAACAAGATTACGGCTTCGCAGGCAATGCGCTGAAAGAAGCCAGCGAAAAAAAGAAGCCAATTCCTGTGGCTTTTCGTGCTTTTATTGAGGCAAAAGTTGATACTTTGGCGGAGTATTATCCTATGTGTGTGTTTGGCGATAATACTTACTATATTGTGCTATTGGTGTGTAAAAACAAAAAACAACCTGAGCTTTTATCACTCGTCAGCAGGCTATACGACTCAAAAGGCAATCGGAAACCTACTCGCTTAGATATAGACAAAGAAGATGGCTTCTTGGCATATATAGGCGAAAACAAAGAAAATCACTATAGCTTCTTTACAGAATACAACGCTAAACATTATCGTTTCTCTATTTGGTATAAAAAAGCATCTCAAATACAAGACTCAGATATGTATGAACCCAGAACACAATATAGAGCCTATACTTTGAGCGCGGAGGGCTACACTCGATACTCGCCTACGGCAGACCTTGCCTACGACCCTTATAGCAATACCACGCCTTACGCGCCACCTGCCAATGCCGTAAAAATAGACTATGAAAAAAACAAAAGCGTACAACTTCAAGTGGGGCAAATAGCCTATTTTCCTGCTCCCGTACATGGTTCTGTAGGTATTGGAGCAAATATACAATCTACTGAAGAACAAATTTTACAATACGTAGATGGGCATAATACCTACGAAAGAGTACAAATAATAGGCATGACAGGAGGTGATAGGGCTACTTATACTTTTATATTCCAAGCCTTAAAAGCAGGCAAGTGCCATGTTGTTTATAAGAAGAATTTTCGTGGGAAAATCGAAAAAACTTATAAAATCAAAGTGAGCGTAACAAATTGATAACTAACACGATGCCTTTTTTCTGCATTAACAAACCATTACGCAAAAGGCGTTTTTTTGCAAATATTTTATATCTTTGTGTTGTACTTATTATCTTATCCCAATGCTACTAATGGATTTTGTGCGCTTGTTGGAAGGAAAATCAAATGAGGCGCGGTATCAATGTGTATATGACCTATTGCAGGAATGGAAAGTGCCTCATACCACTCAACCGTACCCTACAGGCAAAAACCTATTTTACAAACCTGAAAGCTCCTTGCCTACCGTTGGCATAGGCTCTCACTTTGATGTCGTACCGTTTTCTGCGGGTGCAAATGACAACGCAACCGCTATGGCAGTCGCACTTTATATCCTGCACAAAAGCCTAACTCATACCTTTAAGACATTTTCTGTGGCTGTTTACTTTTTTGACGAAGAAGAAGTTGGACTCAAAGGTTCTACTGCATATATCAAAAAGTTTGGCATTCATGATATGCTTGGTTTATACAACCTTGAGTTGGTGGGGCAAGGTGATATGTTTGCCCTTTGGTCTTTGAACGAAGCAGACAAAGGTATCCTACTCGAAACTTTTGAGGAAACAGCTCAGCAACGCCGTATTACCTCGTAC
>JAYTNK010000774.1:0-1727 GCA_043748375.1 Cytophagales bacterium | reverse complement strand
ATTTAGACAACCCCGAATGGGGTTGAACTATGAATAGCCCCACGTGAAACGTGGGGTAAGCGAAAAGTCATATCCCAAAACCAATTTCGTATGTGTATAATACATAAAAACAAATTTTTGCGCACCAAAAATGGGTAGGCAAGGGCATAAATCGTGCTACACAACAAACAACTTGCCTACCAAAACGGTGCTGTTTGATAGTCAAACTCCTTTCACCAAAAACACGTGTGCTTGTGCATAATAAGGGTGGCGTTGTTCATACAATTGCTCTAAACGCTCCTGCACTTCGCGTTCAGAAAGATGTGCGAACATAGGACGTTGGAGTGGTTGCGCATAGGCAAGGCGTTTGCTTACCTCTCTTAAATTAGCTAACAAATAAATACAAAGACTGTTAGATACAATTTCCTGCATATTATCTTTAAAACATGGCGTGCCTCCTCCCAAAGCCAAAACCGTGTTTTGATGATGCAAATTTTGTAGCAATATATCCCGTTCTATTTCTCTGAACCGCGCCTCCCCTACGCGCTGAAACAGTATAGCAATGCTTTCGCTTGTTTGTTTTTCTATTTCGGTGTCAAGGTCTATAAATTGGTAGGCAAGCTCAATAGCTAAACATTTGCCTGTAGTGCTTTTACCTGAAGCAGGCATACCGACTAACGTAATTAGCATAAATAGTAGTTTAAATTTAAAAAAAAATTACAAATCCCGTTTGTGTAACAACGTATAATCAAACAAATTGCCATGAAACTGTGCGCAAGCACGCGCTAAAGTAACCAATTCAGCAAAAATAGGCTCAGGTGCGCCTTGGCAACCAATAGACCAACTCACCCAAGTAGCATTTACGGTATCGCTGTCGATACCATTGTTGCTCATGCGGTGTATATTGATTCCAAATAAGTCAGTTTGTTGAGGCATTTCGTAATCTAAAACGAGGTCACGGTCGCCATCGCGATAAACCGTTACTTTTTGAGATTGATAAAAGTATGGGTACAATAACCAACCTGCATAACTGTCTATAAGCGTCCATGTATTCAAATATTGCCCTTCTTTGAGTACAGCAGTGCCTGTGATGCCCATAACGGTTACAGGATTTAGAACGCCCTGCCCGAATGTACCAGGCATGGTTGTCCATTTAAATTCTCTTTTTTCCCACTCTTTTTTTTCATTTTTCCAAAAGACGATAAGTTTATCTGAAAAACGATTGTCAAACACATCGTCCATACGAATAGCGACCATGTTGAGTTTGTATTGGGCATCATGAACTTTGTAGCCTTTCTTTTTCATGACTGCCAAGAGGTTTTTTATTGTAAAAAGCTCTTTGGGAGGTGTTATATTTACTTTCAGTAGTGCGTTCAAAGTATTTGGACCAAGTACGCCATCAGCTGTAATGCCGTTTTTAGCCTGAAAAGCCATTAAAGCGCGATATGTTCCAAAACCAAAATCGCCGTCGATGGCAAAAGGGTATAAGCCAAGATAGTTTAACACACGTTGCATTTGTATTATTTCAGGCTTATCTTTATCGCCTAAACGAAATATTTGTGTCATAAACTTGCGGGAAGGTTAATGTTCAAACAAATATAAAGGTTTTTTGCGAAATTACAAAAAAAATAAAATATGTACAAAATAAATCCTTCTGTATTTTTTTAAGTGAAAAGAGAAGTTTGTCATTTTGAGCGAAGCGAAAAATCCCGTTTTTCGTTCACAAATCCTCATTCAACAACGAGATG
>JAYTNK010000773.1:0-9354 GCA_043748375.1 Cytophagales bacterium | reverse complement strand
ACAAAATGCAGATGGTACAGGCAATGGCGCTTCAGTGCGTTGGTTGGCTATCTCGAAAACAGGCACTAAAAGATATTACATAGCTACCAGCACAGGCATTTATAGCACAGGTGCTGTAGCGACTGATGGCTCTACTACCAATAGGAGTACAACTGCTTGGAGCAAAGAAGGCGCAAGCAGTATAGGTGATGTGGTTTCTGTTATGATACTCACACGCAGTGATGGTTTGGTGGTAGTAGGCACGCATGGACGTGGTGTTTTCAGTGATTACATTAATGCAGACGCACCTCCGCGCATAGCAAATCCTATCGCAGATATAAGTGTAATAGAAAATGCGCCCAATTCAAACCTCGACCTATCTACTACATTCCAAGACCCTGATGGAGATGCTATAGTTTTGACCATACAGAGCGTAAGCAATACCACTATTTTTCAAGGCGGACTTGCGGGGGTAACGCTTGCAGGCAATAACCTTGTGATAGACTATAACAATACAGGCAGGTTTGGCTCAAGTACCATCACGATACGCGCCACAGCAGGAGGCAAGTTTATTGAGGACACTTTTACGGTCAATGTGGGGGGAGTTTGTACTTTATTTGACCAAACCAACGACAACAGTATCAATGGCAGTAGGATAGGCTCTTATACAGACCCTGTCACACACGACACAGCAGATGATTTTATAGTGCCTGCAGGAGAAACCTGGACTATCAAATCTGTATTCGCTAACACTTTTGTATTATCTCTGTCTGGCACTGACAGTCCAAACATTACCAATGCTATTGTAAAAATTTGGAACAATGGAAGTGGCACGCCAGGCACGCTCAACACTTCTCAAACAATTACAGCACCAGCCCAAATCATAGGAGGAAACAGTTCGAGCAGTACTTCCATACAAGTTGTATTGAATAATGCTATAACCCTTTCCGCAGGTACCTATTGGGTGAGTATATATCCCACAGTAAATAATACTACTACATTTGCCAGGCTTCTTATTTACCGAACGAATGCTGCTGGCAATGGGCAAAACTCTACTAATGGAGGTGCCACATGGGGGGTTACTGGCAGTAAGAATCTTGCCTATAGAATATTAGGCGAATCTGCCCCTGCTGTTCCTTCAGGATTCATCGCAAATACCCTTGCCTCCAGCAACCAAATCAACCTTAGCTGGACAGATAACTCAAACAATGAAACGGGTTTTGAGATACAACGCTCTACCACAACAGGTAGTGGTTTTGTAACGATTGCGACCTTGCCTGCCAATACTGTTACTTTTGCCAATACAGGACTTAGCAATTCCATTACCTATTTCTATAGAGTGCGTACTTTAGGTGCGAATTGTGGGATTTCCTCGCCTGCCTCTGCCTATAGCATTGAGGCAAGTGCTACCACAGGTACAAGCATTTTATCAACTGTTGCCCAATCTTTGCTACTTGATGGCACAGGCGATTACATGACTTTAGGCAATGAAAATTATTTTGATTTTACAAGTGCTATGACCGTAGAGTTTTGGTTCAAATCTACAGTGGCTATAGGCACACAAAAAACAAATGCTACTTTCATAGCTAAAGGAAGCACTTCGGGCTGGCGCATACAACGTGATGGCGCAACAGGCGATATCGCCTTTGAAGCCAATGGATTGAGTACTGCCAAAGCTACTTTTCCTGCCTCTACTACCAATGTATTTGACCTCAAATGGCATCATATCGCTTGTTCGTATGATGGCACGCGTACGACGATATTTGTAGATGGCAAATCTAATAACCCAACCATTGTAACGGGAAGTATCAACACCAACAACCAACCTGTAACCATAGGCGAGAACAGCGAAAGTACAGGACGCGAACTCACAGGCGAAATGGACGAGATAAAAATCTGGAATACAGCCCGCACGCTTGCCCAAATTCGCACCAATAGACACCTTGCGCATAGCAACCCTGCCAATGAAACGGGTTTGATTGCTTACCTCAAAATGGGCGCGAGTGATGGCACGAATGAACGCGATTTGCGCAGCAATACTTCCTCTACTTTGTTAGGCAATGCGACTATTGGCACAGCCAACACCCCGCTTGGCGAAAGTGGCGTATCAGAAACGCAAAATATCCAAGCTGTAGGCACAACTAACTTTAGCACTACAGGCATGAGCCTTACCTTCAATGGTACGTCTTTCCCGAATGGCATAGTCGTAGTAACGCGCATTAATGAAGCCAACAAAGGAACAGCCACCGCTATCAAACGTTTAGGCAATTACTATTGGGTAGTCAATAATTATGGAGATGAAACTACTTTTGGTACCGCGTATGATGTGACATTTAGTGGTGTATCTGTTCTTTCAGCTGACCAAACCACACCCAATAACGTAAAATTGTTCAAAAGAGGCGATAATGAAACAGGGGCTTGGACACAAGCAAGTGCCGCCAATGCTACTACAGCTTCTACGGCTACTTTTACAGGCGCAAGCACCTCATTTAGCCAATTTACGCCAAGCAGTGTAAACTCTGCCTTGCCTATTACGCTTTTGAATTTCAAAGGAGAGCGAAATAACCAAAATCAAGCAGTATTGCATTGGACAACAGCCTCTGAAATCAATAGCCATTCTTTTGAAATACAAAGGTCGTTTGATGCCCAAAATTTTGTTGCGGTGGGTACAGTGTTGGCGAGTGGAAGTAGCGTCATACAGACAGTTTACAAGTGGGTAGATGAAAACGTGCAACAAGAATCAGTCTATTATCGCTTGAAACTTATAGACAAAGATGCTTCTTTTCAATACAGTCCTATAATATTCTTGCCTCTTGAATGGGAGATACCTTTAAACCTTTATCCCAATCCTACCACAACAGGCGATATCAAGATACGTGCTGATAAAAGCTGGGATACACTAAACGACTTGTACATACAAGTAAGTGATATACAAGGTAAAGTGATATTACAGGCACAAGGTACGCTTACACAAATTGAAAGAAGCTTGCAAACACCCCTGAAAAAAGCACCTAAAGGTATGTATTTTATCACTATACACGCTAAGGGAGTGGTAAACAGAGCAAAAATTGTGAAACAATAAATTTAGATAGATAGCTTGGTAGGCAAGGTGCTTATGTAATTGAAATTCAAAGTGCTACATAGCGTTGGCAACAAAAAATGGTAAAAAAGTAAGTAGCTTGCCTACCCAACCCCTAAAAAAGGTCGGTATTTCGAACTCGAAATACCGACCTTTTTATGTTTTATGCCTCCACAATATTAACGCAAATTGGTTCTTAAAAAGTTATGGCGGGATTTACTAAAACCACTTGCGTAGCTATTCTGTAAGAATCCCCTTTTATGGCTTTGCGCGGTGCTAAAGCGATAACAGACGCTTACAGCGTGGCTCATTCTTAGACGGGTTTCCGCCATAACTTTCGAAGAACCTGCAAATTTAATACCTTTGAAACGTAGTTGTATTTATAAAAAACAACTATTATGCTGTATTAATAATATTTTAGAGGAAAAAATTATCAATGAATTGGAGAGAAAAAACATTGAGTATCATTTTGAGCAATACTTATGGATTTTTGAGATAAAAACGGGCTTTGAAGACGGTCTTGCGGTTAATGGCGCGTAAGAGTTCTGAAAAAAGAGATAAGCTGGGCAAGGGGCTTTTGGTACATATTTTCTCTGATTTTACAACCACCTTCTTTTTCTGAAGAAGAATAAGATAACAGATGAGGCGGAAAACATCAGAAATATAGAAATAGGATAGCCCCATGCCCATTTAAGTTCGGGCATCTTCTCGAAATTCATACCATAAATTCCTGCAATCATGGTAGGGGGCATGAACAAAATGGACACGACTGTAAAAATTTTAATGATACCACTTTGAGCCAGGTTGATAAGCCCCAGCAAAGTATTTTGCAGATAAGATAAGCGTTCAAACGTAAAGTCTATTTGTTGCATCAAGGCGGTTATATCTTTCAACAAGGTACGGATACGTTCATGGATATTGCTGGAAAACCTATCGCTACGCAACATGAGCGAAAGTAGGCGTTGGTATTCTATCAGGTTTTCACGTATTAGCATCGTCTTTTCTTGCATTTCAGCTATTTCCAACAATGGCTTTTCGTCAGGGTTGGGTTGGCGAATGATGGCACGCCCCAATATTTCTACTTCCTTGCTTATATCTACCAGTATTTTTGCATTTAAGTCCAAGCGCACCTCAAAAATAGTTATCAAAACATTATACCCGTCAGCAAATAGGCGTGGGTTTGCATCCATGCGTTTGCGCGTTTCAATAAAAGATTTTAATTCGCTACTTCGGATAGAGATGAGTGTATTGTTTTTTAATACTTGTGAAACGGTATGTTCAAGATATTCACTTTCTTTTTCTACATCAGGCAGAATAAAATGGGACTGCAAAAAAAGTTCATCTTTTGTTTCTATAAATTTCAAAAAAACAGCTGATTCTAACGCATATTCAACATTTTCAAGATTAACTTGAAAAAGTTGCTCTACTTGTTTTCGTTCTGCGTCATTCGCGTTATATAAATCTACCCAAACCACATCATCGGGTGAGAGTGTAGCTAATTTTTCTAATTTTGTCGCTCTCAACAAGCGGTCATCTTTTTTATAAATAGCGGTAAACATAGAGTTTTTTGAGTAATTTTAAAATTTTAAATAACAATAGACTTCTTGCGAAAGTGTTTTTTAGAAGCCTCACACCCTGCCCTCTCTCCATTCTGAGAGAGGGAAAAGGTACTTTCGCAGGAAGTCTAATTACATTTCTAGTTTTAAAAACTTTCCTGTGAAGCCGTGCGTAAACTGCGCTAAGTCATTGGGTGTGCCTGCAAAAATTATTTCGCCTCCGCGTTCGCCTCCGTCTGGACCTACATCAATCACGTGGTCGCTTACTTTGATAACATCGAGGTTGTGTTCAATGATAAGCACCGTATTGCCTTTATCTACCAATTTATTCAGCACACCCAAAAGTACACGCACATCTTCAAAGTGTAAGCCTGTGGTGGGTTCGTCTAAAATGTAAAGCGTCTTTCCTGTGCCTACTCTTGAGAGTTCGGTAGCCAACTTCACGCGTTGTGCCTCGCCTCCCGACAGTGTAGTGGCAGACTGCCCAAGGGTAAGATAGCCCAATCCTACTTCTTGTAACATTTGGATTCTTCTACGAATGAGGGGTTGGTTTTCAAAGAAAGCGACTGCTTGTTCTACAGTTAGGTTGAGGATATCGGCTATGGATTTGCTTTTAAATCGTACTTCTAATGTTTCGCGATTGTAACGTTTGCTTTTGCAATTTTCGCATACAATATTTACGTCAGGCAAGAATTCCATTTCTATTATCTTCATGCCACCGCCTTTACATTCTTCGCAACGCCCACCTTTCACATTAAAAGAGAATCGTCCAGCTTTGTAGCCACGTATTTTCGATTCGGGCAGTTGGGCAAATAAGTTGCGTATTTCTGTAAAAAAGCCTACGTATGTAGCGGGGTTTGAGCGGGGTGTTCTGCCTATAGGCGATTGGTCGACTTCTATAACTTTGTCAATATTTGCCAATCCAAGTACTTGCTTATGAGGTAATGGTTCGCGTTTTGCTCTAAAAAAGTGTTGGTTTAAGATAGGGAATAGCGTGTCATGAACGAGGGTCGATTTGCCACTACCTGAAACGCCCGTTACGGCTATCATCTTGCCGAGTGGGATTTCGAGGGTTACATTTTTAAGATTGTTGCCTGTTGCGCCTTCAATAACAAGGAATTTTCCATTGCCTTGCCTACATACTGCGGGGGCTTCTATTTTTTGCGTGCCTATCAGATATTGTGCAGTTGTACTACCCTGTGCCAAAAAATCTTTGGGTGTGCCTTGTGCCACTATGCGTCCGCCATGTATGCCTGCTCCCTTGCCTATATCCAAAATAAAGTCTGACTCAAGCATCATTTCTTTGTCGTGTTCGACCACGATAACCGAATTGCCTAAGTCGCGCAATTCTTTCAACGACTGTATGAGCTTTACATTGTCGCGCGCATGAAGTCCTATACTCGGCTCGTCGAGTATGTATAATACGCCTACTAATTGCGTACCGATTTGGGTAGCCAATCGTATGCGTTGTGCCTCGCCTCCCGACAGCGTTTTGAGCGGTCTGTCTAAGCTCAAATAATCTAAGCCAATATCGAGCAGTAGTTTTACGCGCTTTCTAATCTCGACCAATAGACCTGAAGCGATGGCGCGTTGTCGCTCGGTTAGGCGAACTTCGAGGTCTATCAGCCAATAGTCCAATTCGTCTAAGTGCTTGAAAGAGAGGTCGTGAATATTTTGATTGTCTATTCTAAAGTGGAGGGCTTCTTTATTGAGTCTTGCACCCTTACAATCACTGCATATTTTTATGACAATATAATCTTGTATATTGTCTTGTGTTTTTTCGTTTCCTTCGTCATGGTGGCGTTTAAGATGGTTTATTACGCCTTCATACTGAATAACATATTCCTTTTGGTATTTTGAGGAGGAAACTTGTATAGGCGTGTTTGAACCATATAAAACCTCCTCCAACACTTCAGCGGGCAATTTGTTGATAGGCGTGGTTAAACTAAGTTTATATTTTTTCAATACAGCTTCAATTTGATGAAAAATCCACACATCGCGGTATTCACCAAGTGGCGCAATGCCACCTCTGCTGATGCTCAGACATTGGTTGGGCATAATCGATTCGGGTGTTATCTCTTCTGTTACACCCAAGCCTTTGCATGAAGGGCAACACCCTACAGGCGTATTAAAGGAGAAGTTGTTGGGTGCGGGGTCGCTGTACGAGATACCAGAAGTAGGGCATACCAACATTTTAGAGAAGTACACAAGACCTTCTGTTTCTTCATTTACAATACCTGCACTTTTTTTGATAGGTTGCGGAGCTACCATAAGCAACCCATCTCCCTCTTTGAGTGCCGTATTGACGGATTGCGCAAGGCGGAAGCGGTCTGTGTCGCGGACTTGGATTCTATCCACCACCAATTCAATATCATGCGCTTTGTAGCGGTCGAGTTGCATCTTTGGTTCAATGTTTTGCATCTCACCATCGACGCGCACTTTGGTATAGCCTTTTTTCAGCAATTCAGCAAATAGTTCTCGGTAATGCCCTTTGCGTCTTGAAACTATAGGAGCGAGAAGCGTAATGGCTTGTTCTTGAAATTGCTGAAGGATACGGTCTATGATTTGGTCTTCGGATTGCTTCACCATGCGTTCACCCGTAACATAAGAATACGCCTCGCCTGCCCGCGCATATAACACACGCAGAAAGTCGTAAATTTCGGTAGTTGTACCAACCGTAGAACGCGGATTGCGGGTAGTGGTTTTTTGTTGAATAGCGATGACAGGACTTAGCCCGTTTATTTTATCTACTGCGGGTCGTTCCATGCCACCCATAAAAGAGCGAGCATACGCCGAAAAGCTTTCCATGTAGCGACGTTGTCCTTCGGCATAAATAGTATCAAAAGCGAGCGATGATTTTCCGCTTCCGCTTACACCTGTGATAACAACGAGTTTATGACGTGGCAGGCTTACATCTATATTTTTGAGGTTATGTTCTCGCGCCCCAAACACTTCTAAAAAGTCTGACATAGCAAATTACAATCTTTTCTAATCCTCTAAAATAAAAATAGAGGGCTAAGGATTTAGCTCGCAAAGGTACTTTGCTTTTGTTCAAAAACAAAACGTGGATAGTTAAAACAATGTTATAGTTTTGGCAGGCAAGAATATCACAACTCGCCTGCTACAGCTATGGCTATAAGGCTTACGCTTGCTACGTTGCAGGCAAGAACGGCACGTATGCACGCATCAAGTGTTGAGCCTGTAGTAACTACATCATCAACTATCGCCACGTGTTTGTTTTTGAGTGTTTCGGGTTCGGTGGCTTCAAAGATATTGGCTACATTTGCCCAACGTTCATTCCGCTCTTTACGGGTTTGGGTTTCTGTGTTCTTGTTTCGCTTTAAAAATGTAGGACTCCATGTTGTTTCTAAGGCACTCGCCAAACCTTCTGCAAAGCAATCACTTTGATTATAGCCTCGCTTAGCGAGTTTTAATGGGTGCAACGGGACAGGTATGAGATAGTCAAATTTGTCTTTATAACCATGGTCAGCTAATAAACTGCCATGCCATCGCCCTATCAGCTTGCCTACTTCTTGGCTTTCATAATATTTAAGAGCGTGAATAAGTCGTTGTGAGATGCCTTTTTGTTGGTATTTCAGGTAGGAGAGGGCGTATTTTATAGGTAAGGTAGCACTAAATTTTTTCCAAAAATCATTTTCTTGATTTAGATGATGCTCTGTGTGTGGCATAGCAAATCTACAACGTGTACAAACCTCCTCTTCCCCTTTGTGCAGGGCATATTGGCAGGCAAGGCATATATCAGGGAAAATAGTATTCAAAAAGTCTTTTAGCAAGTACATACCAAGATTAGTTGTTTTCAAGAGAAAACATTTTAGTCCTGATTTTGTTCAAAAATGGCTTTATTATTTTGCCACTTTGAAATACAGCTTGTAATTGTTTTGAACTACCACCAATACCAATTCTTTTCGGGTAAGTTTTTCGATTTTGTACGCCATGTCAGGTACGCGAAAAGTGTCGCCATTTTCATCTACTTTTTCGCCTGCTTGCAAGGTAATATATTGATTTTGTTTGCTGTATGTGTAAGTAGTTGCAACATTGCAAAAGCTTGCTTTGTGGAATAAATTATAGACTAAAATATCTGCCTTTCCACCTTTTTCAAAAGCGTAAAAGCTACCACGCTCAATCATGGCGTTGTTGATACGTAAGTTTGCGTTTTTTCCCTCTTGGCTCATAGTTGCCCAAGTAGGCATGGCAGTTGGGTCTATTTTAGTAATAATCCATCGCTTGTAAAGCAAGTCTATAGGTAGTTCGGGGCCTTTAGAGGCGCATAACGCAATACTTAGGCAGGTAAGAAGCAGTATTTTTTTCATTAAAGTAGAAAGTAAAAATTATGTAATTTTATTTTACAAAAATAGGCATAATTTTTCGCTATTTTATGTGTTAATTTGTGAAATGTTTAGTTGGCTTTACGAAAGTGTTTTTTGAGTTTATAAACAACCACTGTTCAATAAACTCTATATTGTTGGGTATAGTTTTTTAAGTTTTATGCTTGCTTGTGAGGTTTTAAATTCTCAATTAACGCTATTTCTTTTATGCTATCTATTTACTCATATTTGTACAGCTTGTTTGGTATTTTCTTTGCTTGCAAATGGTTTGGCTAATTTTTAGAGTATGCTGATTTTTGGCTCTTCGAAAGTTATTGCGAAAACCCGTCTAAGAATGAGCCACGCTGTAAGCGTCTGTTACCGCTTTAGCACCGCGCAAAGCCATAAAAGGGGG
>JAYTNK010000772.1:0-2034 GCA_043748375.1 Cytophagales bacterium | reverse complement strand
CATGCACCAACAAAAAGCGGTCTAAGATATAATAATGAGGTAGTGCGTTAAGCCATTCCCGTTGGGCTATATTTATTTTTCTAACAAGAGCCAATTTACTCACTAATACAGTTTTGGCACCCATTCTATCAAAGGCTATAAGTTTTTCAAGCAACATTTGCTCGTGATTGCCACGCAACGGGAACACATGATAGCCTGTGGTTTGTAACTCCATGATAAACGCTATCACACCTACACTATCAGGACCGCGATTTACATAATCGCCCAAGAGAAAGAGCTGGTCTTGCTTAGTAAGTTGTAGTTGTTGCCACACTAAGGCTTGTAAAGTGCGATTGCAACCGTGAATATCTGCAATTACAAAACGTCTACCCTCTTTTGGGGCTTCTATGTGGGTTGAATTCATGTAGCGAGGCTTGGAACATTTTAACACATGGTGTTTGTGCAAAGCTACCTATGATTTTTTATATTAGCAAGAAATCAATAAATTTTAATGAACTGATAAAAGTGCTTTGGAAAATTTGAACAAATACGTTACCTTTGTGAAAACTTTAATTCTAATGAACTATATATTTATGTTTTGGGCTGTGTTGCTCTTGGCTTTTGCACCACAAGACCGCATCACAAGTGCGTACAAAGCTGTGCAAAAAGGAGAGTACGAAAAAGCACGTGCTTCATTGGAAAAACAACAAGAGAAAACGCCTAATACAGCAGGACTTGCACACGTTTGGGCGCACTATTTTTTTGCAGAAAAAAATATAAAATTTTCTATCGATTCGGCTTATATATCTATTCAACAAGCTATTACGCTATATCCAACAGCTAATCCAAAAGACGCTAAAGAATGGTTAGAGGATAGCCTGAGCTTGCCTACCGCGAAAATACTAAAAAGTAATATAGAAATATATGCCTACCAAAGTTATGCACGCAAAACAATGGACGAGCAGGACGAGTCGTGGGCTCAAATATTCATCAATAAGTTTCCAAATGCGCCTCAAGTACCTGAAATGACACTTTTTAGAAATGAAATAGCATGGATAATAGCCCAAAAAAGCCATACAGCTGAAGCATATCAGGCTTTTTTAGATAAATACCCTCAATCAGCGTTTCAAAAAAAGGCGCTTTTTAAACGAGATAGTATAATTTTTCAATATGAAACGAAAACGAAAACGCTAACGGCTTATCAAAATTTCATCAAAGTATATGCAAACCGTAATCAATTCGTAGGCGAGGCAGTGGAAACTATCTATCCACTTTATACAACTAACGGTACACAAGAGGTTTTTGCTTCGTTTTGGGAAGAGTATAAAAATCATCCTTCCGCCAAAAATGCTTGGTATCAGCTTTTTCAATATTATAAGCATAAACAAAAAATACAAGACTTTGAAGATATTTTTGCACACCCTACTTACAGCAAAATTTTTGAGGTAGAGGCATGGCAAGAGGCACAAAAACATGGACTTTTTCCCTATTATGCCCATGAAGCGTACGGCTATTTGAACGAAACAGGCAAGGTGGTTATTGAGGCAAGTTTAGAAAATATTTTGCCTAAACATCTCTGTCAATTACAACATACGGATTATATTCAAACACAACAAAACACTCATTTCGGCTTACGCAACCGTATAGGAAAAATTATATTCCCTGCTGAATATGATGCCTTTCAATGGCTCTCGCCTGCCTTATGGCGTGTGAATAAAAATGGATTTTATGGCGTGTTTCATGAGTCAAATAAAGAAGTTTTACCTTTAAAATATGATGCTGTAGAAATGCTCGGAAAACAACTATTAAAATTCAAAAAAAATAAGCGTTGGGGCATCGCTACCTTGCATGGGCAAATATTATTTGAACCTACTTTTTTGGAAGTAGAGATAAAACAAAATTCACTCTTGGTATTGAAGCAAGCAAACAAGGTATTATTGTATAAAATAAAAGATTTTTGGAAACAGATACAAGACAAAATTACCGCACAACCTACTGAAATTGAAGCAATTGAACCATTGGATAGCCTTCGTTTTTTATATAGGAAAAACGGAC
>JAYTNK010000771.1:0-8726 GCA_043748375.1 Cytophagales bacterium | reverse complement strand
CACCACTTTTAAAGGCAGCCTTACTGATGATGCACGTGCCGTAGCCAACTATAGCCTGCAAGAGTGTTTAAAATATGCTTATGAAAACAGTGAAATACTTAATAAAAATAAACACCAAATCGCTATAGCCCAAGCCGAAGTAGGAGAACGGCTCGCCGCAGGGCTTCCAACGGTAAGCCTTGAGGCAAACTTAGTAAATAATTTACGTATTCCACGCGTATTTTTACCCGATGGGCGTATATTTGGCTTGCCTGAAGGTCCTGCTGCCGTTACATTTCAAACGCAGTTTTCTAGTTCAGCAAGCATACAAGTGAGTCAATTATTATTTGATTTTTCCTATTTATTAGCGGTGCGTGCTGCCAAAACTTATACCGAGCTTGCCAAAAAGCAGGCAAGCCTAAGCAAACCTGAAATAGCCGCGAATGTATCGAAAGCCTATTATGCGGTACTGATTAACCAAGAACGCATGACACTCGCATTTCTGAATACGATACGATTGGATTCTTTGCTAAAAGATGTGAAAACATTGAACGCTAATGGCTTGGTAGAGAAAATAGACGTGATGCGGGCAGAAGTTGCCCTCAATAATATGCGCACTGAAGCCCAAAAAATAAACCAATTACAAGCCTTAACCTTGCAACTGCTCAAGTTCCAAATGGGAATGCCCGTACGCGATTCGCTTACTTTGCAAGGTGGGTTGCGCGATATTACAGGGCGTTTGGACGAGAATATGAACGCTGAGTTAGAAAAAAGCCAACGCCCTGAATTTGCTGTATTGCAAATGAATCAAACCATGCAAGAGTTGAACGCACGTTATACACGTGCCTTGTACTATCCACGCCTTTCTGCCTTTGGCAATTTGGGGGCTAATACGGGACAAAACCAATTTGGAGATGTCTGGAAGTTTAACGACCGCTGGTTTCGAAATTCGAGCATAGGACTTAACTTGCAATGGCGTATTTTTGATGGATTTAAACGCAAACACAGCTTGGAAAAAGTCCGACTCGAAATATTAAAAATTAAAGAAGACGAGAAAACATTGCGCAAAAGTATCGACTTCGAGATTGAAAAATCAAAAACAAGCCTAAAAAGTGGCTTACAAGACCTCGAAATTCAACAACGCAACATAGCACTCGCGCAAGAGGTTATTGTACTTGCACAAACAAAATACAAAAATGGCACAGGCACAAGCATCGATATAATCAATGCACAAGCCGCACACAAAGAGGCTGAAAATAATTATTACAACGCGCTATACAACGCATTACTTACTAAAATAGATTTGCAAAAAGCACTCGGCACATTGGTAGGCGAGTAATCCATATTTTCAATTTTAACATGGCAACTCAAGCAAAAATTCAAAGTGGGTTAGATGGCTGGACTGTATTTTTATACCTTTGCCTCATCACTTTTGGCTGGTTCAATATTTTTGCGGCTGTGTACGACATAGGCGGCACAAAACCTATGTTTGCCCTCTCACTTAACTCTACACGACAATTAATATGGATAGGCACATCTTTTTTGTTAATTATTATTATTTTAGCCTTAGACTACCAATTTTATCATACGTACGCTTATTTATTCTTTTTGCTTATTTTATTTTTGCTATTGGTCGTTTTGGTAATAGCCAAAGAGGTAAATGGCAATCGGTCTTGGATAGATATAGGCATATTCAAATTGCAACCCTCTGAATTTGCAAAACTTGTAACCGCTCTTTCGTTAGCCAAATATTTGAGTAGCCCGCTTGCCAATCAAAATTCACGTGAGCATTATATGTTTTTGGGGATTATTTTAGGTCTGCCCACTCTATTTATTTTGTTGCAAGGAGATGCAGGCTCTGCGATGGTTTTTGGCGCGTTTATTTTTGTATTATATCGCGAAGGGCAAATACCCTCGTGGCTATTATTTGGCGGTATATTGATGATAATATTATTTGTATTATCATTAGCAGTTACAAATTTAATGTATTTAATAATTCCTATTTTAATACTTGCGTTGTTGCTTATTTTGCAATCAAAACGTAATTACAACCTGATAGCGGCTATTTTGATAGCTACAGTTTGTTTAATTTTTTATGTGTTTAGTGCCAAATATGTATTTACCCATGTCTTAAAGAAACACCAAAAAGAGCGTATTTTAGTTTTACTCGATGAAGACATCGATCCTGCCGCAAGAGGTGTACGCTATAATTTGAAGCAATCGTTGATAGCTATCGGTTCGGGTGGCATCGCAGGCAAGGGTTTTCTAGAAGGCACGCAAACTAAACTAAAATATGTTCCTGAACAAAGTACGGATTTTATTTTTTGTACTATAGGCGAGGAGTATGGCTGGATAGGTAGTTTGGGGTTAATATTAGTGTATATGCTCTTGTTTACACGGCTAATTACGCTTGCGGAACGACAAAATGATAAGTTTGTTCGGATTTATGGCTATTCGGTTTCTGCTATCCTATTCTTTCACTTTGCGGTGAATATGGCTATGACCATTGGGCTTTTCCCAGTAGTTGGCATACCATTACCATTTATTAGTTATGGTGGCTCTTCGTTATGGTCATTTACTATTTTATTATTTATATTTTTAAAGCTCGACGCACACCGCGAACAACAAATGGTGCGAAAATAATATTTTTATGCCACTTATCAAGCAAAGCACGTATCAAGCGCACCCACTCATTCGCAATAAACACTTGCAAACCATCTTGCCTGCCACTATGCGCAAAGTGAATGGCGTGTCATTCCAACGCGAACGCATTACCATTTTTGATGGCGACTTCTTGGATTTGGATTGGCTACCTGCGTTTAATGGGCAGGCAAGTTCGTCCTTGGTTATCGTTTCGCATGGCTTAGAAGGAAGCACAGACCGCGCCTACATACAAGGCATGGCAAAAATATTCGCGCAAAATGGTTATGATGCTTTGGCGTGGAATCACAGAAGCTGTAGCGGCGAACCTAATCGACTTTTGCGTTTTTACCACAGTGGCGCAACAGAAGACCTAAAAGCCGTTATAGACCACGCCCTTAGCCTAAAAAAATACACTAAGATTTTTTTAGTAGGATTCAGCTTGGGTGGAAATATGACGTTGAAATACTTAGGCGAGCAAGGCGAGAACTTGCCTGCCGAAATTCAAAAAGCAGCCGTTTTCTCTGTACCTTTGCATCTCTCTTCTTGTTCACTTAGTTTGCGAAAAGCTGAAAATTGGATATATGCATGGAGCTTTAAACGGAAATTGAAGCAAAAAGTCCGCCTTAAAGCGAAACGTATGCCTGAACAATTAACCACAAACGAGCTATCAAAAGTTAAGGATTTAAGAGATTTTGATAACATTTATACGGCTCCTTTGCACGGATTTGAAAACGCAGAAGATTATTATGAAAAGTGCAGTTCGCTCTATTTTTTGGATACAATAAAAATTAAAACCTTGATAGTCAATGCACTAAATGACAGTTTTTTGCAACCATTATGTTATCCTACTGCTTTGGTAGGCAAGCTGGAACACGTGTATTTGGAATTACCTGCACAAGGAGGGCATTGTGGCTTTGCACCACCCGACAAACAAGGCTATTATTGGAGCGAAAGACGTGCTTTGGAATGGATAAATGATGTTACCATTTAGTATTTACCAGTTAGGCTACTATTTAGGTTTCCATGTAGTGTTATTTTCTAACTGATAAATTGTTGGTTATATTATTTTGGCTTGCTTAGGTTTTATGAAAAAGAGTAGGTCAATTTAGCAATTTTGGTTCTTCAAAACTTACTACGGAAGTATGCCGAGAATTAGCCATGCTGTAAGCATCCGTTTGTTCCTTGCAATCTCATTACGAAACACCGCTTCGCGCTTCTATTGCGCCTCGTCTAAACACAAAATATCGCCTTCTGTATTATTTTTAGTGATAGCGCATTTGTCATGCTGAACGTAGTGAAGCATCTCGTTGTTGAATGACAATTTGTGAACGAAAAACGAGATTTTTCGCTTCGCTCAAAATGACAAACTTCTCTTTTCACTTAAAAAAATACAGAAGGAAATATCGCACAAAATTCTGACCATCTTATTTTTCACTCGTTCCTAACCATAAAACACTACATTTTTATAGGGCAATTCTTACGTTTATTCAAAAACAAGTAGCTTATAGATAAGTTTGTGAAAAAGTACATATCTTTTGTATTTGGATTGCCTGTATAAAGCTTGGTATTTTGCGTATTGTTAGATGCAGAGCTATTGGTATTCAAGCCTAAATCATCGATATAGTCTGTAGAAGTAAATCTCGCGCCAAACTCTGTATTTATTTGTAAATGCTTATTTAACAAATATTTAAGTCCTATTCCCATAGGCATACACCGCGCCCATGACGAATATGTTGCATTGCTATTTCGGATAGACTCCATTTTAAAAACGCCAAATCCTAACAAGGCATACGGAGAAAAAGGTTGTGGTTTGCGCGGTTTTCCATTGCCAAAGTTCAGGAAGTTATACTCAATTTGTCCTGAAATTTCCAAAACACCTGTCAAGAACTCATGTCCACGCGCTTTTGCAACTATATCATTGCTTTTACTATCTGTGGAGCGAATTTGTCCGAGTGCGCCATTGAGTCTGAAACTCCATGCTTCATTGGCATTGTAGCGATAAAAGAACACGCCATGCAATGCTGGTTGTGTAATATTGATAATAGGCGACATATCGCCTCTGTAGTTGGCTATTCCGCCACCTAAGCCCACTTCATGGCTTTGCGCATGGCTGTGTGTATTGAACAATAAGCAGAGTAATAATCCTGCAAAACATTTCAGCATATCAAACAATCTATATTAAATGCAAGAACGAAATATATACTTGTTTTATTGTTGTTTTTTACGGTTAATCATGTCGTTAGACTTTACAAACTATAAAAAGACAATAAAAACGTGTGCTATTCCAATGAAATAGCATTGAAATAGCACACGTTTTGGTTTGTTATCTGTATAACCGTTGTTTTAAACAGTGGCTACATCAGAAAGTTTTTTGGGGATAGACATTTCGCCATCATACACGAACACGTCCATGTAATTACTCTCTGTAATACTGTGAATAGTAAATGGCACAATCATGTTAGCAAGACTTTCTTCTACGCGTTCAAAGGCTTCTTTGACTGTGTGTGCCGAAACGAGCATAAAGTTGGACACTTTCTTCTCCTTGCCTGCTATTTCGTCAATATCCACATAGCTTACTTTACACTTGTACCAAGTGTCAGCATCTTCAAAGTGGAAAATATCGGCAAAATTGCTTCGTTTCAAGTCTAACACTTGAAATTCAGGTGGCACAATACCTTGCAATTCCTGATAAATGCGTGCCTCAGCTTCAGTGAATGAGATAGCATCTACTAAATACGGCTCTGTAATTTTGCGCACATTGCCTTGTTCGTCTTCTTTGTGGTACTTGATAGTACAAATAAACCAAGTCTTCATGAGTTTCTAAGGTATTATTAACATTAAAAGCGTTAAATTTTGGCAAATATACAGCTTATTATGATAAATCGGCTATTTAGCCAAAATTTTGTTTGCAAAGGTGGGCAAGCAGGCGTTTTTTTACTGAAAAAGCATTACTTTTGCACCGCAACAATCAAGCGTATGCTAAGAATTAAATAAGTTAGCCGTTTTTAATCATTTTTGACTCCTTATTTTTTATGCAAATACCTTTCGTTAATCCCCACACCCAACAACCGCTCACAGAAACAGCCGACTTCTTACAAGACACTGCAGGCAATCAATTCGCAATAGTGAACGAGATTGCGCGGTTTGTGGAAGCAAATAATTATACAGAAAATTTTGGTTTTCAATGGAATAACTTTACACAAACCCAAATAGACCGCTTTTCGGATACGCATAGCCAAAGCAAAGAGCGTTTTTTTGCTGTAACAGGTTGGGACAAACAAGACCTGACAGGGCAAAATATACTCGAAGTGGGTTCAGGTGCGGGGCGTTTTTCGCAAGTCGTTTTAGATAACACCAAGGCTAATCTTTATAGTGTAGATTATTCCAATGCGGTAGAAGCTAATTTGCGCAATAATAACCGCCACGCTGAGCGTTTTACACTTGCACAAGCAAGCATTTACGAATTGCCTTTCCCTAAGAAAAGTTTTGACAAGGTATTTTGTTTTGGTGTATTGCAACATACACCCGACTTCAAAAAATCTGTGCAATGTTTAACCGAGATGGTAAAAGACGGAGGCGAGCTGATTGTTGATTTTTACCCTATTCGTGGTTGGTGGACAAAAATACACGCAAAATATATTTTTCGCCCCATTACCAAACGTATGACGCACCCTAAACTGCTCAAACGCATAGAACGCCATGCGAATTGGCTTATTGGTACTTCGCAATTTTTTAATAAAATAGGGGTAGGCAAGCTCACGAACCGCTTTTTACCTATTTGCGACATCAAACACACCTTGCCTCCCCACCTCACGCGCGAACAAAGACGGGAATGGGTAGTCTTGGATACATTTGATATGTTTTCCCCTGAATACGACCATCCGCAACGCCTCGCTACAGTAAAAAAATGGTTTGAAGAATTTGGTATGAAAAGTGTGGAAGCAGGCTTTATTAGTTATGAACAACGTAATCAAGTTGCCGCTGTACGTGGCATAAGATAATGGATAATTAACATACTACGTAAACTTTGGTAAATTCATTAAAAAGTAGTGTTATTTTGCTTTTACGCCCCCTTTTGCCTATGAAACGACTGCTTTTGCTTGTTTTTTTTTCTCTTTTGCTTGCCTGCCAAACAGCAAAGGCGCAAAAGATAGGCAAGCCATTTGTGCAAGCCTATCCTGCAAAAGTGTATGGAAGTGCTGTCCAAAACTGGGGCATTGGGCAAGATAAACGAGGAGTAATGTATTTTGCCAATGACCATGGCGTATTGGAGTATGACGGGCGCAACTGGAAACAATTCAATCTACCAAGCAATGAACCTGTACGCGCTATACGTATTGCAGAAGATGGCAGCGTGTATGTAGGCGGGGTAGGCGAGTTTGGATACCTTGCGCCCAACAAAATAGGCGAGCTTGAGTTTCAAACACTCAAACATTTATTGCCTGATACCTTAAAATTTGAAGACATTTGGAGTATTCAAGCCACTCCTGACATGATTTACTTTCAAACTGATACGTATATTTTTGGATATCGCCCACGTACACAAACAAAACTTAGTATTTGGCATACCCCCAAAAAAGACAGCGACTTTTTTCTCACATTTTATGCCCATAATAGGTTGTTTTTGCACAGCAGAAAGGCTGGACTTCATGTACTCGAAAACGACAAAGTAGTATCCCTTAGCCTTGGCGTGGATTTTTCAGACGCAAGGATTTATGCTATGTTGCCTATTTCCACCACTGAAATTATGATTGCTTCGCGCGAAAAAGGGCTTTTCATATTTGAGCACAGCGCATCAGGCAAGGTGTCTATCAAAAAAGTAGAGAGCGAGGCAAATGATTTTATCATGCAAAACCAAGTGTATAGTGGCGCAGTGCTTCCTGATAACAAGGCGGTACTTTGCACCCGCAAAGGTGGCGCAATCATTATCAATAGGCAAGGGCATATCTTAGAAAAATTTAATAAGAGTACAGGATTAACTGATGAGAATGTACGCGCTGCTTATTTGAGTAACGATAATATGCTATGGTTTGCCTTAGACAACGGCATCAATCATGTAAGTTATGTTTGCCCTATTCGCTTATGGGATGAAACACGTGGCATCAGAGGCACAGTCCGTGCTATTCAAATTTTTGCAGACCAAACCTATATTGCAACCTCATTAGGCTTGTTTGTATTGGATAAACAAACAGATAGATTTGAAGCCTTGCAAGGCGCAACGGCTGAGAGTTGGACGTTTGCTATTTTTCAAACAAATGGCATTGAAAAACTATTAGCAGGTACAAACGAAGGCATTTTTGAAATATCAGGTAGGCAAGCTGTTTTAATAAAGTCAAGCAAAAAAGCTGTAAGAAGCCTCATACAATCTAAACACGCACCAACGCGTATGTATGTAGGGCAAAAAGGTGGGTTAACGAGTTTGCGCCATGAATATGGGCAATGGATAGATGAAGGAGAGTTTCAAGATATTAATAAAGAAATTATCAGCATGGTAGAGTCTCCCTCTGCCTCCAATGAACTTTGGATAAGCACTTTCACAGAAGGAGTGTATAAAGTGGTTTTTCTGCCCGAAAACCGCAAAATTACCCTAAAACCTTATAAAAAAAATCAAGGGCTTCCCGATATGCGCGAGGCAAATTTATATGATTGGAAAGGTGAATTATATGTAGGCTCATCACAAGGACTTTTTAATTATAATACACAACAAGATAGATTTGTGTTAAGCCACCTTTGGGCAGAAAGCTTTAAACAAGAAAAACGTGGTGCCTATAGGCTCGTGGCTGACAAAGACCAAAATGTTTGGATAGCAGACCGCGACACACGCAAACACAGTATCGGTAGTTTTCAATTAAGCAAAAATAATACCTACAAATGGACTGAAGGCGCGATAAAACACTTGCCCGAATTTAGCGAGCCGAATTTATATGCTGATAACAAACACGCTCTTTGGGTAGGTGGAACTGATGGACTATACCGCTACGATAGAACACACCTAACGGCAGATACACCACCTTTTCGCGCCTTGATACGCAAAGTTAGTTTGCAACGCGACTCCGTAGTATTTGGAGGTGTATTTTTTCATGTAGATAGCCTTAAACAACGTC
>JAYTNK010000770.1:0-4185 GCA_043748375.1 Cytophagales bacterium | reverse complement strand
TCAAAATGGAGAGAGGGCAGGGTGTGAGGCTTCTAAAAAACACTTTTGCAAGAAGTCTATTATCAATTTTAAGGTTATACCCACCGTTTTATTTTGAACCATACTAACAAGCTAATAACTATACCTGCCATACCATAAAGTGTATAATAATAGCCCATTTTCATCTTGAGTTCGGGCATGACATCAAAATTCATGCCGTACACACCTGCAATAAAACTCAACGGTAAAAAAATAGCCGACATGATAGTAAGCACTTTCATGACTTGGTTAGTCTTATTACCCAATATATTCAAGTGCAAGTCTAATAAACTACCGCTTGTGTCAATAGCTATTTCAATATTTTCGCTTACTTGATTGATGCGTTCGCGCAAGTCGCGCATATAAAAATTGGTAGAATCTAAGAACTTTCCTTCTTCTTTCAGCAGTTGCGAGGAGGCATCAAGCAAAGGGCGCACCGCTTTTCGCACGCTAGTAAGTTGTCGCTTGAGGGCGTACAGTTGTTTGGTAGGCTCGCGTATATACTCTTCGTTCATAATGCGCTCTTCCAATATATCTAATTCATCGCTTATTCGTTCCATTACATCTACATATCCGCTTACTATCGTATCCAACAGCACATAGAAAAGATAGGACTCGCCCATGTTGCGGAGTTTACCTTTTGGCTTAGTGCGCAGTTGTTGTCGAACGACATCAAATACATCTCCCTCTTTATCTTCTTGAAAAGACAATAAATAACTTTCACCTAATACAAAACTCACCTGCTCCGTTTCTACTTGCTTCAGTATGTGGTTGTAACTAAGCATTTTAGTTACTAAAAACACATTGTTTTCATAGAAGTCGACCTTTGGGCGATGATTAGCACTCATAATATCTTCTTGCAACAAGGGGTGCAATCGAAAAAACATACCAAGGTTTTTGATAAGTTGTGGGTCGTGTACGCCATCTATATTTATCCAAGTAACGGTAGCTCGCTCTGCATATAAGAAACATTCTTGCACTTGCTCGGCTATTTTTTCTTGATAATGCGCTTCATCATAGTCTATAATAGTAATTTGGATAGGGCTTTGTTTTACTTCTGCCAAATAGGTGAGCGGATTTTCATTTGGGCGGGTTTTATTTTTACGCTGTTTTATTTTTGTCATGTGTTAGGGTAGCCGAATGGCTGTTATTTTGGCTTAAAGTTAGCGCAAATTTTTTGCTTTTGCAAAATAGTACGATAAATTATTTATGCCTATTTCTGTTGTATTCCCAATAGCCTAATAACGTAAAGACTATCGCATACAATAGGCTTCCATATATTTCGGGTTGCCACAAGTTTGCAAGGTTATCTTTTCCTGCAAAATCTTCTGCGGAATAATATGGGTACAAGTAGGGGTAAAGATACACCCAGTCTTTCATTTTAGCACTTCCCAAAAGCATAAAAGGGGTAACAATGATAGAAATAATGGCGATGCCCATGCTCAAGCCAAAGCCTTTGAAGCGCAAACTAAGCCAATTATGAATAGCCCAAATGCCCAAAGAGCTTACAAATATACGAAACGCTAGTAGGCTGTGTTTCCCCAGCATATTATCATGGGAGGCAAACTTATAAGCAGGTTTGATAACATCTAACAAATAACCTGTGAGGGTTAAAAAAAGCACAAAGCAGACCAAACTCAACGCAAGCAAGAGGATAGCAAAAAGGCTTTTTGCACCAAATACGCTCCAGCGTGGCACAGGCAAAGCATATAAATGTTTCCACATATTGCCTTGATGCTCACGCGCATATAGCATAGTATTCAATAAAACAATAAATAATATTAGAAATGGGTTGCTTAGCGAAAAATACCCACCTCGAATCAGTTCTTTCCAAAAGTTAATATCGACCGCCTTTTCACCAACCCCAGCCATTTTTTCAAGACCGCTCAGCCAAAAGACCAAAAACATCAAACCTGCCAATATAAAAGGGCAGATGATAACATACCACACGATAAAAGTTCTGCTCGTTTTAAGCCATTCAGTTTGTAAGCCCTTGAGTAGGTATAACATAAGTAAATATATTGAGTTCAGGCTAATTAGTAGTACATATCCTATATACATTACAAGTTATTGCGTGTATCGATAAAGCTGTTTGTCTATCTTATTGTGTTGTTTATCGAATGAAATAAATTGTTTAATATTTTTTCTTTATTTTTGAGAAAGTTTTATTTTTGAGTAGTAAATTTGGTGTTTTGATCTTTGTAAAACGCGTATTTTTGAACCTGCTTATAAGATTTACAACTTGCCTGCTCTTCATGTTGAAAATAGTAAAGCAAACAATACCTAATACTTTCTGCTTATTCTATGCAAATCATTGCGACTATACTTTTTGTTTTATCTTATTTTACCTACATTGCCTGCCCTTGCCTACAGGCACAATCTACTAAAACAGTAGAAAGCCTCCGTCTTGCGCAAGAAAAAGAAGCTATCGGAGATAAACGGCAGGCAAGCTACTACCTCAACGAAGCGGCTGATACAGAATGGGGGCAAAAAAACTACTTGCCTGCCATTGAGTATTTTATTAAATCATTAAAACTTAATGAGGAAATTGGAAATGCAAACGGCATAAATGGCATTTACAATAATCTGGGTATGATTTATAATGATTTGGCAGATTACGATCAATCTTTGAGCTATTTTCAAAAAAACCTTGTAGGCAGACGCAAAGGTGGTGATAAAGTGAGTATTATTTCTTCGCTTATCAATATTTCTGTCGTGTTAAATAACCTTACACGCCATCAAGAAAGTGTAAAATACTTGCAAGAAGCTCTTGCGTTTGCCCGTGAAATGGGCGATATCCAACAAATGCGTAGCTGCTATGGTATGTTAGCCGAAACATACGAGAAAATGGGGGACTCAAAAAGTATGCTACACTATTTTGACTTATACAAGAGCTTTCATGAAAAGGCGCAAGGTGACAGAGAAAAGACGCACCTAACCGAAATAGAACGCACACGCCTATTAGCCAAAACAATAGAACTCGAAAAGAAAAACCAAGAACTCGAACTAAATAGTAAAATAACGCGCAAAGATGATGAATTGAAACAAAAAGAGTTTACTATTCAAAATTACACGCTAAACAAAACACGCATCTTGCAAAATTTAGATAAAACACAACTTATCATTCACTATTTGCGCCGCGACTCGGTGGCTACAGCCAGTGCTGTAAAAATTCAAAATATGCACATCAAAGAAACCAAGGACAAGCATGAGGCGCGCTATATTCAAAATCGTATCATTCAAACTGCACTTGTTGTAGGCTTGACGCTCTTACTATTGTTATTAAGTGTTTTGTATGTGCGTTATCGTGAGCATAAAAAAACAAGCAAACTACTTGCCTACCAAAAAACAATCATAGAAAAAGAACAGCAAAAAGCAGACGCTTTATTATTCAATATATTGCCCAAAGAAACTGCCAACGAACTCAAGGAAACGGGCAGTGCAAAGCCTCATTTATACGAAAAAGTAACCATACTTTTTACTGACTTTAAAGGATTTACACAAATAGCAAGCAAGATGCAACCCCAAGAAGTGATTGAAGAATTAAACTTCTGCTTCTCAGGATTCGATGAAATATGCCAAGAATATGGACTCGAAAAGATAAAAACTATTGGCGATGCCTATATGTGTGCAGGAGGCGTACCTGTCGCTAACGATACTAACCCCGTAAATATGGTAAAGGCAGCATTAGCCATGATGGATTGGATGAAGAACTGGGCATTGATAAAAGAAGCAAAAGGTGAAACTATTTGGCATTTGCGCGTAGGAATCCATACTGGCTCGGTGGTCGCAGGCGTTATCGGCTCTCACAAGTTTGCGTATGATATTTGGGGAGATGCTGTAAATCTTGCCTCCCGTATGGAGTCGGCAGGCGAGATAGAACGTATCAATATATCAGAAACTACTTACAAATATGTAAAGGATCATTTTGATTGTACGCCACGTGGAAAAATATACGCCAAAGGAAAAGGCGAAGTCAATATGTATTTTGTAGAAGGTTTAAAGCAAGTAAAAAATGAAAATTAAAGGGTGTCTGGCAATCAAACTAAATAAATACTTTCACTCATTTATTTGTATATTCACAATGTTATTAATCAGTTTTGCTACTATGTTTGGTTTATTGCAAGCATTTGTTTGCTACTTTAGTGCTTTAGTACTTTGCTTTTG
>JAYTNK010000769.1:0-3080 GCA_043748375.1 Cytophagales bacterium | reverse complement strand
AATCATAAATCTTTTTTAGCTGTATTTCGGGTGCTATCTGTAGTTTCCACAGTCCGCTATCCGTTTTGTGGTAAGGCTTTCCAGCCCATACCATAGGTTTTATAAAATCACCTTCCTTGTATTTTTTGCCCGCTCTGATAGTATGAAGCTTTGGCAAATACTGATGAACATTTTTACATTGTTCAAATCCAAAATGCTCATCATACGCCTCTTGATATTCGGCTACTCCATAGAGCCGATTTTCATCGTACAGGCATTTCCATATTTTATCTACAAAGTCGGTAGTTTCTCCTTTTCGAGGATGGTAAGCAGGGTATGTTCTGCTAAAAGTCACTTCTCTGGCCATCGTTATTTTTTCAAGTTGTTTACCTTTCGTACAGCATTTTCATAATCACGAGCTTTGACTGTGTAGCCGTCAATCGTAAATTCCTTTATTCCTTTTTTTTCTTCCACTTTTTCATATTTTTGGGCTCTAAATTCTTTTATTTTTTTAGAATCCTGTTCGTCAAGATTTCTTCTACCTCTTCGTGTACTGGTAGTAGTACCCGCAGCCAACATGGCTAATAACATTCCTATTTTTTTCATGATTTATTATTTATGCTCACTCTTTAAGATATATTCACTCCATTGTTTTGCCATTGCTTTAGCTATACTTGGAAAAGTTTTTGACCTAGCTTTTTGTCTTCCTTCATACCCCCCCCCATGACCTTTTATAGAATCAGTAAAATACCTAGGCTTACCGCTAGAGTCAATAAAAGACGGTTGTGGCTTACCAGAGCTTGTTTTTAAAGAAAACATATCATCTTCTTTTTGCCATTTCAGGATTGGTAGATTTCGTAGCCATAGCCATGTTGTTTTTTGATCCGTATCACCAAAATAGTAAGGCTGTATCTCCTGATGATATTTCGCTATTGTAGGACTTGCGCAACCTTTTGGATTTTCAAGGCAAATGTATTTTATACCTGAATTCCACAACTTAGAAAAAAACACTAATGCCTCTAATCTTTTTTCTAAACGACCAGGCGTATTCCAATGACCGATACCAGCATAAGATAAATAAGTGCATGGAGGATGCCCAATGAGTAAATCCCATTTTCTAGTATTTATAACATCAAATATACTTGCCTTAAAATGCCATTCAGGATGTCCGCCCGAACATTCTTTTAAATCACAACTATATGCCTTATGCCCCAACGCCCTAAATGCCTTGCACACTGTTTGGCTCTCTTCGCAAGCAACTAGCACTTTTAAAATTTTCATATTAAATTTGAATTTTTTATAGTTAATTTTTATCCATTCCTATGCACCAATTTCAACCCTTCCATAGCATGTAAAATAGTAGTCTCTTTAGGTCGAGCGTACATTTTAAACGTAATTTCTGGACTGCTATGTCCTAGCATTATAGACGTTATTTCAAGCGGTATTTTGTGGTGGTTTATACTAATATTGCCAAACGTCTTGCGACCAGTATGAGAGGTGATATGCTTATCGGTGTGCAATACATCTTTAGCTATTTTAAATAAATTTAACCTGTAGTTGGAGATACTAGTTTTTGGCAATACGAAATCGTACTTCACCAAAATTTCATACGCCTTTTCGTCTACAGGTACAAAGGTGTCGGGCTTTGTTTTTCTGAATCTATTTTTCTCTCTCAACTTTTCGATACACAGCATACCGTCCACTGTTTTCAAATCTTTTTTTGCATCAAACGTTTGCGTGTCTATATAGCAAAGCCCTGTGTGCGCTTGGAAAATATACAAGTCTGCCATACATCTTATTTTGTTATTTGTAATTTCGGCAGCTTCCAAAACGTCCAATTCCGATTTCTCCAAAGACGTAAGATTGAACGTAGGCTTTATTCTCAAATCTAATGCCTCCATAGGGTTGAAAAGAATGACTTCCAACACCACAGCGTGTTTCAGTACCTTGCGTACGTGCTGCATAATTTTATTTACAGTAGCCTGTCCACGTTTATCGCTCAATAGCCAATACTGCATATCCATTGCTATTTTTGAAGTAAAATTTACAGGCAGTATATTTGGTTTATTTAGGTGTGCAAGATATTTTACTAAGAATGATTTTGCGAGTACAAAATAGTCATAAGACCTAGGCGCAAATGTTTTGCCTACCCGTTTTTCTTGTCTTACCAAAAAATCGTCAAATATATCTATAAGCGTTACAGCCAAATGGTTTTCCAAATCATGCTCCGATTTGTATGTTTTTTTAATAAGTTGAGGCGAGAGCTGTTGCCCATTTTTTTGTAGTTTTTTTATCACCTTGCGTATTTCTACACGGATTACCGAAAGGTGGTCGTTTTGCTCTTCTACCTCTTTGGACGAGCCTAGTATTTTTTTGTTCTTTACATCCCACAGCGTAGGGCAAATAGCAATTCCAGTACTTATCTCGACCGATAGAGCACTTTGAGATAGTTTGAGGTAAAGAGGTGCTTTTGCTTCTCTCTTACCGGACTTTGTGCGTTTTATAAAAAACAGCAGGCTTACATCATTCATATTTGAAAAATTGGTTTAGAAATTACTGGTCAACGATTAGGTCAATGCGAAAATTCCCAAATTTGGGGCTTTTTGACTTTGGTCGAATCCCCTATACGGTGACCGAGTAATTTAGGTTCAAATGTGATTTTTGATTTATTTTAACTGACAATCAATGTTTTATATATTTGTCAATTGCAATTTTATTAGTAAATTTGTGGCTGGTAGTGGGAAATAATTAATCTTTAAACATGATTAAAGATGGTTTATATTTCCCTTATTACCAGCCTTATTACGCCATATCTGACGTACAGGTCAATGAATAGGTCAACGGCTTTTCACCATCAACCTCGGCTTCTATACTAGAATCATTGACCGAAGACTTTGACCGATAGAGTTCAACTTCTTGCCTTAATGATTGCAATTGCTCATCCTTCATTTTTATAACAGAGTTCAAAAATCCAGTATTATCTGGAAGAACTTCGTCCGTTTGGTTCCACTCTCCAGCTCCTGTTAGAAGCCATTTTGAATTAACAAATGGATAATTTACAATTATTGCGCTAATCATTTCAAAAGAAGGGTGTGTTTTAC
>JAYTNK010000768.1:0-2117 GCA_043748375.1 Cytophagales bacterium | reverse complement strand
AAACATTAAAACCATGTTATTGGGTGTTTCTATCAGTTGTGGGTGCCACAACATACGTCTGCCGAACACATATTCGCGGTCTTTTTCATTGTATTGTTGCATCTTCTGTTCCCACTTTAGCCTACGCCTTTCAGGAAAGTGTGTAAAAAAGCGCGCAAAATCCTGAAAACGAAAGAAGGTGAGTGCCTTTTGCTCTTCCCCTTCAAACTTTGTTAAAAATAAACCTTGCCAAAAAGGTTGCCCCTCGAAGCTATACGCGCCGACTGTCCATAGCTCATTTTTTTGTTTATCAGGGCGAAAAGCAATCGCCTCCATAAAAGTGCGTGGGCGTATTTCGCGATTCCTACCTTGCAATTCAAGGCGTTTGCCCATACCAACCAAGCTTGAGTAAGGCTGCACCCATATTTTCCGTTTCCGATAATCTGTATTTGCCATCAAAAAAAACAATGCTTGGCGTGTGCTGTCTTGATAAATATGCTTTATCTCTTCCTTGTCTTCGAAAAAGTGTGGCAATAATTTCAGGCTATTATCCAATAAACTGAAGGTAAGTATAACCCATTTGTAGTTGCTCAAACCCGCTATATACACCATTTGTTGTGATACCTGAAAGTGGTGAACCTCAAACGTAAAGGGGAACTCGGCTTGGTAAGTCTTGCCTGTTTGGGAGGCAAGGTCAAGATGAAAAAAATGAAATTTCTTGCTGTAATCCGTTTCTTGGGCAAGCCCATATAGGTTTTGTTGTTGGTCATCATGCCAAACAACGTGCTTATTAAACGCTATCGGAAGGGTTATTTTCCTAGTAAATCGCACCTGCATCAACGTATCCAAGTGTGTAAACTCCAAGTCTTGATTTTTGCTAAAGCTTTCTGAACTTTGGTGCATCACTACTGCGCCTTGCAAGTGCATAGGAAATAATCGAAACTCGAAATTATCTCGACTATGGGAGGAGGCTATCGGAATTTCAAAGTATTGGGTGGCTTCTAACTGCGCTTTGGCAGGCAAGCTGCATACTATCAATATAAAATATAAGTAAAAAAAACGCATATAAAAATGAATGGTTTATCATAAGTAATTGCAAAATATCAATAATAAATAGAAATTAAATAAACAAATATTTTTATTTCTTATTATTAATAGTTGGCAGGCAAGTTACAAACTTGCCTGCCAAACCACATAAGTAGCCATTATGCTAAGGCGTTATGTTATAGCGTACTTGTATGCCTCCGTTAGTAGCAACTCGCTTATAAGAAGTCGAAATGCGCGGATTGTTTAACTGACGGTCTATATAAAACTGCAACGTGAGTTGTTTGCTCACTGTGTAATTGATGGTGGGACGAATTTGTACGTTTAAGTTGCCCGAAGTACTCACAGGAGGCTCACCTATTTTTCGCTGGATAGCTCTTGTATCGCGCAAGGTAAAGTCCATACGTATATCGACATCATTTTTCAGTATAATATTCTTTCCTTTACTTTTGAATGGTAATTTCATGCCCGCTTTGACATAGCCCATGCTGACGCGGATACTTTTGTTACGCATTTCGGCAATTTGCGCATTCGCAAGATTTAAGCTAATATCGCGGTCTTGGCTGTAATCAATTGTAATATTTAGATTTTTCTTAGTGCGGATATTCAAGCCGAGTAATGGGCTAAATCGTTCTTGTATAGTAACTTGATTTACCACATAAACAGGAATAAAATTGCCATCTACGTTCATCGTATCAGGCAAATTATAGTCCAATTCACTTTGCGATAAATTGATGTAATCGCTTCCATACGACAAGGAATTGCTATAACTTCCCACCGTGTAAGTAGATTGATAGGTATGGCGAATACTGAAAGTAGTAAAGGTATTCTTGAACGCCTCCAATTTAGTCAAACCATTATAATCGAGTTGCCAATTCGGAAGCGGGATTTTCGGAAAGGCAGAAAGTTTTGTCTTGCCTTCATCTTTTCCGCCATAAGCAGCTAAGAAGGCAGGAATCAGTACATCGGCATTGTTGATGTCATATTGACGCACACCTGTTTCAGCGCGTGGGTTATTGCCTGTAAGTCTATCTTTGATAACTTGTCGATTACTTGCAAATTTATCAAAAATGGCATCTCCGTCTTTGCTAAAG
>JAYTNK010000767.1:0-10101 GCA_043748375.1 Cytophagales bacterium | reverse complement strand
GTTAAAACCGAACAACGTTTTGGCATCAGTCATATTGTTGATGTATTGCGCGGAGAACGAAACGCCTATATCAATACCTATGAACAAGATAAACTAGATATTTATGGCAAAGGAAAGGAATTTGTAGGGCAACATTGGGTTTCGGTTATTAGACAGATGATGGTCTATGGCTTATTGGTAAAAGACGAGGAAACATTTGGTATCTTGCACATTTCACCCAAAGGACTCGACTATGTGCAAGACCCTTACGCCCTCACGTTCAGCAAAGACCACGATTACGACAGCCTCACCGAACAAGACGAAGAGGACAAAGAAATAGGGACTATTCGCAATGGGCAAGCTTTCGACAAAACGCTATTTGATATGCTCAAGGCGTTGCGCAAAAAAGTTGCTAAACAAACAGGCTACCCACCGTATGCTATTTTTCAAGACCCGTCCCTTGAGGAAATGGCAACCACATACCCTACTTTAGAAGATGAACTCTCTCAAATAAATGGCGTAGGATCTGGCAAAGTAAAACGCTATGGCGCACCTTTTATAGAGCTTATCAAAAAATATGTGACGGAAAATGATATAGAAACCGTATGGGACGTAGTCGTAAAATCAACCGCCAGTAAATCAAAAGTAAAAATATTTATTATTCAACAAATAGACCGAAAGGTCGACTTGGAAGAAATATGCGACTCGAAAGACATGACTATCAATGAAGTGCTTGATGCCATAGAGAGCATCTGCTATTCGGGTACGCGCCTTAATCTTGACTATTACATTGAGCAAGTAATAGATGAGGATAAGCAAGAGGAGATTTATCAATACTTTATGGCTTCCGAAACTGATAATATTCAAACAGCACTGACCGATTTAGGAGATGATTATTCGGAAGAAGAGCTACGCCTTATGCGTATCAAATTCTTATCGGAAATAGCTAATTAAACGCTTTTAAGTTGCTTGCCTGCCCTAAACGATAAACAATTATCCTATCAATAAGTTATAAGTAGAAACAAGCATTAAACAAATTTGGTTCTTAGAAAGTTGTGATGAATTTTGCTTGCTACCTCACGATTAAAATCGCGGGGTAGATTAATGCAGCGCATGATATAACGCTTAGAAGAACCACAAGTTTATAAATTTATTTTATTTATAATGAAGCAATATAAAACTGAAACAGGCTTATTTAGAAGGCGCGACAACATGACTGTCATGCTTGGCATTGTATTATTAGGGTTGGGGCTTTCATTTTGCACCTTTTTATTTTCTTTCCTCTACTTAAGTTGGATAAATAAAATGGCTTCGCCCGCAGGCAAGATACCTACTATATTTTTATTCAGCACCTTACTAATAGGCGTGAGTAGCTACACGCTTGAGCAGGCAGGCAAGTTCTTAAAACAAGACAACTTCCTTGCCTACAGGCGTATGTTGGGGCTAACTTTGTTTTTAGGAACGGCTTTTATCGCGTTTCAACTTTGGGGCTGGGCTATTTTGCAGACAAAAGGCGCGTACTTGATAGGCAGTTTTTTTTGGGCATACCTTTATCTTTTATCAGGTTTTCATATTTTGCACGTGGTAGTTGGCTTGTTTTTTTTGGCTTGGCGACTGCGCGTTTCTCATAAAAACAAAACCTATATAAACTCTTTTGTGTATAATATCAATCCGCCGAATCAACTAAAATGGAAACTCCTTACTCGTTATTGGCATTTTATTGGCATTGTTTGGGGTGTCGTATTTTTATTTTTAAGATTGTCGAATGCAACATAATATATAGCTTATCTTTGCATTCATTCCAGTCATAAATACATGCGTTTTCTATTTATTTATTTATTTTGTTTAGGTTTTAGCAACCCTGTTTTTGCTCAAAAAAACAGGGAGATGGAGTGCGTGGGTATCATGGCAGGTGAGTGCATTACTTTAAAAGAATTTGAGGAGGCAATGGCTAAACTTGGGGCGAATATACCAACATCCCAAGTGCGCGAGATTGTTTGGAACACTTTTTTATATGAACGTATATTTGCGCCCGAAGCTAAAAAATTAGGCATCAAATTGACAGAGGCAGAAGCTTTAAAACTATTATTAGGCGACTCCTCTGAAGTACATCCTAACGTACTCGCACAGTTTGTAAATCCCGTTACTAGACGATTTGACCATAAAAGCGCACGTGAAGTATATGCCAAAATGCAAAAAAATGAAACAAATAAAAGCAGGATAGATACCTATATAGATGGATTATCCAAAGATAAAATACGTACCACTTATGAAGATTTATTGAGAAGTAGCACCTACGTTACCCAAGCAGAAGCAGAACGTGAACACGAAGCACAAAATCAAAAGGCAGAAGTAAAATTTCTCTACATTCCGTTTACTTCTATTGTCGATTCTACCATTGTGAAAGAAGCTGAAATGCAAGATTTTTTGAATAAAAATCCTCAAAAATTTAAAGGGCGAGAAAGTCGTAGCTTGGAATACATAGCTATAGACGTAAAGCCATCTAAAGAAGACAGCATAAAATTTACAGATGAATTGCGTGAACTTGGAAAAGAGTTTGTTAAAACCCAAGATGATTATAATTTTGCCAAAATAAACTCAGAGCTTCCCAATTTTGATGACAATAGATTTATCACACCCGATAATTTGCCATTAGAATTGTTTAGAAAACACCTATATTTAGGGAAAGGAGGTGTCTATCCAATCCTTGACGGCAAAACCTACAAAATAATCAAAATAATAGACATTAAAAAAGACACTACAAGCATCATGGTGCGCGCTTCGCACATATTGTTTAAGGCTGACAAAACCGCAAGCGAAGAAATTAAAACCAAAGCGCGCAAAGATGCTGAAGAAGTATTGAAAAAAATTAAAGATGGAGGAAATTTTGAGGAAATGGCAAAAAAATATGGCTCTGACGGTACTGCTCCTAATGGAGGCGATTTAGGCTGGTTTGGCAAAGGGCGTATGGTAATGTCATTTGAAGATGCTGTATTTAATGCCCCTGAAGGGCTGGTTCAAAATTTAGTGATTACTGATTTTGGCTACCACATTCTCCAAGTTACACAGGCTAAGACGTTCATACAATACAAAGTAGCGACTATCAGTCGTACCCTTCAGCCAAGTGATAAATCCTCTGAACGAGCCTTAGCAGAAGCACGTACGCTTTCCGAAAAATGCAAAACCTTAGAGGAATTTCGCGCTTTCGCAAAGAAAAACCCTAAATATATTATCGAAAAAGCAGAAAAGGTAAACCCCACTTCTAATTCGCTTAATGCTATCCAAAATGCACGTGAGCCTATCCGTTGGGCATTTACTGAGGCAACTGTAGGAGCTGTTTCTCAACCTATGGAGTTAAAAGACCAAAACATATATATTGTGGTGGCTCTTACAGCAAAAGTAGAAAAAGATGAAGTCTCTATCAACGCTTTCCGTGAAGAATTGAAAACAGAAGTATTGAAGCAAATCAAAACCAAAACAATTATAGCTAAACTTGATACAAAAGGAAAAACCCTTGATGAAATCGCTAAAAAGTATGGCAAAGACGCGCTAACAGGCGAGGCTAACGACCTTTCTATGAGCAAAGATGACCTGCAAAGCTATGGTTTTAATCCTATCTCGGTAGGCAAGGCAATGGGACTCAAGGCAGGAAAGCGTAGTGAAGTTATCATAGATAACACAGGTATATTTATCATCGAAATGGTGAAAATTACTCCCGCACCCGTAGTAACCGATTATACACAATACAAAAACACACTCGAACAAGACAAGGCAGGTATGGCAAGTTATTATGTGCAAGAAGCATTAAAAGAATATAAAAAACTAAAAGATTATCGCTATAAATTTTGGTAGCAAATATTTACGCTAATTTATTTGTATATATTGTCTTCAAAAATACATTAGACTTCTTGCGAAAGTGTTTTTTAGAAGCCTCACACCCTGCCCTCTCTCCATTTTGAGAGAGGGAAAAGGTACTTTAGCAGGAAGTCTATTATTGCATAAAAATATGGAGTGGTAAATACAGTTATATCACAGACCAACAGCATTATTCACTTATTCATTTATTCTCTTTATGTGGCGTATTCATCGCGAAGGTTATCCTATTTTAGCAGGTTTGACTGCTATTTTGAGCATTTTGTTCTTTATTGCTTTTTATATGTTTCCCAACCTCGAATGGGTACAAAACATAGTAGTTTTGGTAGGTATAAGCATTTTTGCAGGCGTGGTGTATTTCTTCCGCGACCCTGAAAGAGCAATATCTTATATGCCTCACGCTATTATTGCACCTGCTGATGGAAAAGTGGTTGTTATAGAGGAAACAGTTGAAAATGAGTATCTTAAATGTCGTTGTAAGCAAATATCGATATTTATGTCACCCCTGAATGTTCACGTGAACCGCGCTCCTGTATCAGGTTTGGTGCAATACGTACAGCATCATGCAGGTATTTTCTTGCCTGCGTGGAATCCAAAGTCAAGCGAAAAAAACGAACGCAATACGATTGTTATGCAGACAGAAGATGGTAAGTTAATTCTTTTTCGCCAAATCGCAGGCGCGATGGCGCGTAGGATTTGCTGTTACGTTACGCCTTCGCAAGTAATACAACAAGGGCAGGAGTTTGGTTTCATCAAATTTGGCTCACGAGTAGATATTTTTATTCCGCTTGATGCCAAAGTACGGGTACAATTAGGTAATTATGTGCGCGGTGGGCAAAGTATTTTAGCAGAATTATAAGGTGTGATGCAGATTACTATCATCGCTATCGTTTCGTACAGTCTTGCCTCCCAAAAACTATCAGACAGCCAAAAAAGCCTCCATTTTGGAGGCTTTTAAAATTCTGAAGGTGAATTACTAATCTATGTTAGCTATTTCTATCCATGTGTGTGAGGCACCATGTTCAAAATACAATACTATTAAAATCTTGAATTTATCTCATTATTACGCATTTTGAGTAAAAATATAAGCAATTTACAGTTGCAGTATAAAATAAAAAATAGGCGATGTGTTGATTATCAAATATTTACCCTTAATTTTTTTTAACATAGATTAACCACGCAGTTTCAGCTATTGCCTAAGTAGTTTTTGCGGGGAAATTTGCTTATATTTGCTTTTGAAATCCACCCCCTAAAAATATATGGTACACACGCTTGTAATCCAAACAGACAACGAACAAGCATTAGAGGCAGTGAAAGCCCTTGCACGTGAATTAGGTTTAAAATTTAGTCCTTTTGATAGTGATGATGACTATACAGAAGAGGAGGAAGCGCAAGACATAGCTATAGCCAATGAGCGTAAAAAAGAACCTACCTATTCACTTGCTGAAGTAAAACGGATACTTGCTCAAGACGCACAACGCATTGAAAAGGGGGTACACAATGCCAATATGAAGTTGTCTTTTCTCGTACCTCTTTGAAAGAATTGCGCAAAATTACCATGAGTGAACAGGATATGCTCATACAATCGGCAGAAGCATTGGCAGATAATCCACGCCCTGATGGTTGCAAGAAATTGAAAGGTAATAATGGCTACTATCGTATCAGGGTAGGCGATTATCGCATTATTTATGATATTGAGGATGATATTTTGTATATTGAAATTTTGCACATGAAGCATCGCAAAGATGCATACGATTAGCCTCGATAAAATCTTGGATAAATTGATCGGAAAGTAGGCAATACGTAGGATATTTTGAAAAAATCGGGCTAAATTAATCAAACCCGCGATTTTAATCGTGGGGCAGACAAGTTTCCGCCATAACTTTTTAAGAACCCAAACTTTATGATATGACTATCACAATAGAAATCTCTGATGAATATCTTGCTCACACAAACAAGGAGAAACTAAAAAGACATACCTTATCATACCATAATCTCACTCATCACACAAACAAAAATTCAAAAATAATGCTTTATAGAAAACAGCAAACATTGTAAAAAAAGCCCTCAAATATATATCTGAGGGCTTTTTCTTATTTCTTACTTTTCTTTTTCTTTTTGGGTTCTTCTTTTTTTATTTCGGGCTTAATTTCCTCTGTCTTTTTAACTTCGGGTGTATTTTCTACGATGGTCATTTCATCTACAATGTGTTTGGCATCGCCTAACTTCTCGATGCAGAACAATACATAGCGGATATCCATGTTAATGCAACGCTGTAGATTGGGTTCAAAAGCCACTTTATCGCTCATGGCTTCCCAGTTACCATCAAATGCTAATCCTATCAACCGTCCTTCGCCATCTATAACAGGGCTACCTGAGTTGCCACCTGTGATGTCGTTGTTGGTAATAAAACCTACGGGTACAGTGCCATTTTCAGCATAGCGACCATAGTCTTTGCGTTCCCAAAGCTCGTGTAATTTTTTGGGTACAATGAACTCAAAATTACTATTGTCTTCTTTTTCAATAATGCCATCAAGGGTTGTTGCGTGCAAATAACGTACGCCATCACGAGGGGCATATTCTAATACTTGCCCATAAGTAAGGCGCATAGTAGAGTTTGCGTTGGGGTAATACACTTTTTGATTGTTCATTTCGCGTACTCCTGCTATGAATAAGCGATTGCCTCTGTCCAATTTTTGGTTAGGTTCGCTATTGGCTTTGCTTATTTCCGCACCAAATTTTTGTACAGAAAGGAATATTTGATAGGCGGGGTCATTTTCCAATGTTTCGGCTTTAGGAGCGCGTAAGAAAGTCGCCAATTTCTCCTTGCTTGCAAAGATAGAATTATCAAATATGTATTTAGCAAATCTCTCAAAATTCTGTGTTATTTTATAATTCAAATACTCCATTTCTTCCCCATTTACTATAGGCTTTTGGGCTATAACATTATTATTGCGAAAACTACTAATTGTTCTATCAAAAATATCTGGGTGGAAAGATTTGTCCACGTCCTTATAATACATTTTGTAGAGTGCTGCCAATATTTTTTGGTCAGTAGGTGCATTATAATCTTTGAATAGCCCATCAAGTTCTTTCTTGAGTTCTTCCGCCATTTCTGTCGCGCCTTTACCTTCTTTCAATGCTTTGAGTAAGCCGCCATAACCTGCTGCCATTACTACAATTTCAGGGGCATAAAGGGCTTGTTGAATGAATGTACGCGCTAATTCAGTTTTAGTACGCGCTTTATAGGCGGCATTGATGAGATTCATGGTTTCGCTATATTTTTCCTTGCGTCCTGCGTCTGCATTTGCCCAAGCCAAGAAATCGCTTTCTATTTTAGCTTTTTGTTCTGAAACTTTGAGGCGTTTACAAATTTCGGTTTGCCCCATGAAATACTTCCAATAGTTGGCGATACCTGCATATTTAGAGGCATATTGGAGTCTCACTTTTTTGTCCACGTCCATATCTTCTTTCCAAAGTGCCAAGCGTTTTGTGCGGATTTTCACAAAAGCAGGATTAGTAAGATTGATAGCCATGTCCACGCCAGGCGAGGTCAAAAATCGGTCAGTACTACCAGGGTATCCTAGTACCATCGAGAAGTCGCCTTGTTTTACGCCTTTGAGCGAGATGGGCAGGTGGTAACGAGGTTTGAAAGGCTGATTGTCTGCAGCGTATTCGGCGGGTTTGTTGTCCTTGCCTGCGTACACTCGAAACATAGAAAAGTCACCTGTATGACGTGGCCACATCCAGTTGTCGGTATCTCCCCCGAACTTGCCTACCGCTTCAGGAGGATTGCCCACAAGACGTACATCATTATAGACTTCATATACAAAGAGGTAAAATTCATTGCCACCATACATGTTTTTTACATCGGCTACGTAGCCGTTGGCTTTTTCGGTTGCTTCTGTTTCTTCTTTAATTTTTTTAGCTATTTCGCTTGCCTTTTTTGCGCGTTCAGGCTCGGTCATGGTGGCGTTCATTTCCGCATTGATACGGGCAGAAACATCTTCCATACGCACTAAAAACTTAGCGAATAAGCCAGGTACTGCTTTCTCCTCGCCTCTGTTTTTTGCCCAAAAGCCATTCGTAAGAATGTCATTTTCTACAGTACTATGTTTTTGGATAGCGTCATAACCGCAGTGATGATTGGTGAGAATAAGTCCGTCTTTGGAGATAATTTCACCTGTACAAAACCCACCAAAACTGATAATAGCGTCTTTTAGGCAAGCTTTGTTTACGCTATAAATTTCTTCAGGTGTGAGCTTGAAGCCACGTTTTTTCATTTGCTCATAGTTTTTGCCTATAAGCATAAGCAACCACATCCCCTCGTCTGCAAAAGTAGGCAAAGATAGGGTAAGAAGTAGGAGAGAAAGGATAAGTTTACGTATCATGGTAAGATGGTTTTGAAAAAAAATGAGATTAAGTTAGTAATATTTTTCTTTTTGAAAATGTAGGAAAATAAAATTAAAAAAATAGTGATTTTTCTGTCTTGCTTAGTTTTGGTAGGCAAGTTCATAACTTGCCTACCAAATTTAATCTGAGCTTAAAAATTAGAAGATTATTACAGCCTCTAATAATCGCTTAAGGTAGAAGGTAATTGTTGCAAAGCGCGTTCTAATTGTTCATCATTGGGAGCAATGCCATGCCATTTATGGGAGTTCATCATAAAATCCACGCCGTAACCCATTTCAGTTTTGAGTAAAATAATAATGGGTTGTTGTCGGTTTGTGAGTCCTTTAGCAAGTTGTAGGATTTTAATTACCTCCTCCATTTGATTGCCCGTTTCAATTTCAAGCACCTGCCAGCCAAAGGCTTTCCACTTCGCCGCAAGGTTTTGAAGGGACATAATTTTATCTACAGGTCCGTCTATTTGTTGTCCGTTTACATCAATAATAGCTACTACATTGTCGACTTTATGGTGTGCCGCAAACATAGCCGCTTCCCAAATCTGCCCTTCTTGTTGTTCGCCATCACCCATAAGTACATAGATAATATGACTATCTTTGTTCAGTTTTTTCGCCAAGCCTGCGCCAATAGCTACAGAAAGTCCTTGTCCTAATGAACCAGAGGCGACACGAATGCCCTCAAGCCCTTCTTCGGTAGCAGGGTGTCCTTGCAAACGCGAATTAATTTTGCGAAAAGTGGCAAGTTCTTTTATATCAAAAAAGCCTGCTCTTGCAAGAGTGCTATACCAAACGGGCGATATATGCCCATTAGAAAGGAAGAAAATATCTTCACCTTCGCCATTCATGCTAAAACCTGTTTTGTAGCGCATGATTTTGAAGTAAAGAGCTGTAAGGACTTCAGCGCAGCCTAACGAACCGCCAGGGTGTCCAGATTGTACAGCGTGAACCATGCGCACTATGTCGCGGCGGATTTGGGTAGCAGTTTTTTTGAGTTCGTCTAGTTCCATTGTGTTTACTTGATATTTGCTCTTATTTGTTTTATTTTTTCGATAGATAAAGTGGTCGCCTCTGCTATTTCAGCATCTGTAAGAGTTGTTTTTTGAACAAGGAATGTAGCTGTTTCTATGCTCTTGGCTTCTGCTTTTTCGTTTGCTTGTTGCAATCCTTGTTGCAATCCTTCAGCGAGTCCTTTCTTTTCGGCTTTGTTGGTGGCGAAGTCTAAGCTGTTTTTATTATCATTATAGATTTTCCAGCTTTCTTTGTAACGCATAAAATCTTTGGGGGAATAGTTAGAAATTTTGGCTTCCTCGAATAATTTTAGAAAGATAGCTTCTTTTACAGAAGTCGGTATTTTTTCTAGTTCATGCATATTTTTGAAGACATACAGCCATTTATCTAAAATAGTGTGTAATTCATGTACTTCCTTCAAAAATTTGGGCATTTCTATATATATAAACGTTAATTTATCAAAAAAAGGTTCATTACTATCACTTTCTCTCAATTGAACATACGAAATAATTTTATCATTTGCCTCTTCATCAAAAACAAAATCCATGATGGCAACAAAATAGACAGGCAATAATTCATAATCCCATTCGCCTCGTTTGCCTTGTTCTTGGATGGGGAAACTTGCATAATATACACTTCTATCCTTAAAAAAAGCTTGTTCGGTACGTTGGAGTTCTATAATAAATTTTTCGCCTAATTCATTCTCACAATAAATATCAAAAATAGCTTTTCGGTCTTTGGCTCGCCTGCTGAGAAATTCTGTTTTCCCATATTGGACAGCTACAATTGGGGCGGTTTTATTTTTAAAATAGTATTTAGAAAATGAATAAGTAGG
>JAYTNK010000766.1:0-6038 GCA_043748375.1 Cytophagales bacterium | reverse complement strand
TCGCATTCTTAACAGGACTTTTAGGAAGCCTGCATTGCGTAGGTATGTGCGCACCTTTGATGATATCCATGTCATTTCGAAATTGGCAATCCGTACTTTTATACCAAACAGGACGCATAGCTGTATATGTAGTTTGGGGTGGATTGCTTGGCTTTTTTGGAAGATTGGCTTATTGGGGTGGTTTACAACAATTTTTGTCTATTTTATTAGGAATTGTAATTTTGTTGTCTGTTTTATTGCCTCATTTCTCTTTTTTTCTTACAAAAGAGTGGAGTAAATATGTCGTAAAATTAAGAAATTTAGTAATACCAAAAGTCAAAAATATTCGCAATATACGTTGGTTTATTTTTGGTATTTTCAATGGATTATTACCTTGCGGATTGGTATATGTAGCGGCAATTGGTGCATCAATTACAGGGTTTGTATGGGAAGGTGCTTTGTATATGTTGGTATTTGGTTTGGGAACTTTGCCTATGACTTTGCTAATTTCTATGCCCAATTATTGGGGTTCAGATTTTTTTAAATCAAAAGGAAAACATATTATTCCTACTTTGATGATTATTACAGGTGTTTTGTTGATTTTGAGAGGTTTAAATTTAGGTATTCCTTACCTTAGCCCAATGATTGAAAATGGGAATATGTCCTGCCATTAATTAAAAAAAATATGACTACAAATATAAAAAAACCTCATGCAGGTACACAATGCTATCATTGTGGCGAAAATTGCAATTCAAATAAAATTATCCATGATAACAAAATATTTTGTTGCCATGGTTGCAAAACTGTGTATATTATTTTAGCAGATAACCACTTGACGCAATATTATAATTGGACTGAAGGTGAAAATAAAAAAATAATACAAGACAAAAAAGATGATTTTGATTTCTTAGACATTCCTGATATTCAAAAACAACTACTTTTATTTAAAAATGAAGAAATAACCAAAATTATTTTGAATATCCCGACTATGCACTGCTCGGCTTGTGTTTGGTTATTAGAAAATTTATATAAAATAAACCCTGCTATTGCATACACTCGTGTAGATTTTCATCATAAAAAATTAGCTATTACATACAACCATAAACAAATTACATTACAAGAAATTGCAAAATTACTGACAAGTTTAGGATATAAACCGTACTTTAATTTGGAAGACACACATCAAATAGAAAAAAGACAAGCTGTATTACAAAAAGAAAATCGAACACTTATTGGGAAAATTGCGATAGCTGGTTTTTGCTTCAGTAATATTATGACTACAAGTTTCCCTGAATATTTTGGATTTGATACTCATTCTATCAATTCCTTTAAATATTTTTTTCAATTTGTGAATGTTATGCTTTCCTTGCCTGTATTTTTTTATAGCGGTTTTGGCTACATTACAAGTGCTTATCAAAACCTAAAAAAAGGTTTTTTAAACCTCGATTTCCCCTTAGCATTAGGGATTATTGTACTGTTTTTAAGAAGCTTATTTGAGATTTTTTCAGGCACAGGCATTGGCTATTTAGATACTTTGGCAGGCTTGATTTTCTTTCTGTTGGTAGGCAAGTGGTTTCAGCAACGCACCTACACTTACCTGCGATATGACAGAGATTTTAAAGCCTATTTCCCAATAGCGGTTACAAAAATAGATGCTGAAAATAACGAACAAATTTGTAGCCTCAATACAATCCAAAAAGATGATACTATTCTCTTAAAAAATAATGAAATTATACCTGCTGATGCTATTTTGCTTAGTAAAGAGGCAGCAATAGATTATAGTTTTGTAACAGGTGAGGCGACAATTATCACCAAAAAACAAGATGACTTTATATATGCAGGCGGGAAAAACATGGGCGCAAATATGTATTTGAAAATCGAAAAAGAAGTACAACAAAGCTATTTAACTTCTCTTTGGAATAATGAAATATTTGAAAAACAAGCCAATACTCAAAATTCACTTCAAAACATTTTAGGGCGTTATTTTAGTATTGGCTTGATAGTCATAGCATTAAGTGGTTTATTATTTTGGGGAATTACAGAAGATTGGAGAAAAGCTGTTCATGTTTTTACCGCAGTTTTGATTATTGCCTGCCCTTGCGCACTTACTTTATCAACCCCTTTTGCATTAGGGACTGCCCTTAGCATTTTTGGAAAACATGGAATTTACCTTAAAAATACACATATTATCGAAAAAATAGCACAAATTAATACCATTATTTTTGATAAAACAGGTACACTCACAGAAACAGGAAAAGCAAATGTTAATTTTTTGTGTGATGCGAAATTAACACATGAGCAAAAAATTTATTTCTGGGCTTTATCCAAAAACTCTGCCCATACACTGTCTAAACAAATAGAATATTTTTTAAAAAATGACTTACAAAATGATGCACAAGATTTTGACCTTGCCTGCTATCAAAACTCAAATCTCACTTCATTCAAAGAAGAAAAGGGATTAGGGATTGAAGGCAATTTTGGAAAAGACACATACAAAATAGGTTCAAAAAAATGGGTAAATATTATACAAAGCGATGAAATAATTGAAAAAGGTAGCTATATTTACTTGCAAATCAATGAAAAAGTAGTTGGATATTTTATTATCAAGCCTCAGTACAGGAAAAACATCAAAAATACCATCAAAGAATTGCAAAAAAAATACAAGCTGTACTTGCTTTCAGGCGATAATGCGAGTGAAAAAAAAGAATTAGCTACTTATTTTGACAAAGAAAATCAGCTATATTTTGAACAAAGTCCACACGACAAACAAAAATTTATTGCCGACTTACAACTTCATCAACATCAAAAAATTATGATGTTAGGAGATGGTTTGAACGATGCAGGAGCGTTGCAAAAAGCAGATGTAGGCTTGGCTGTTACAGATAATGTAGCGTATTTTACACCTGCTTCTGATGGCATTATAGAAGGCAATGCTATAGAAAAGTTACCTATATTGATAGATATTTCTAAAAAGTGCATTTATCTCATTCATTTTATTTTTATTTTGTCTTTGTTTTACAATACCTGTATTTTATCTATTGCACTTTCAGGTATTTTATCGCCTTTGATAGCGGCTATTTTGATGCCTATTAGTTCAGTAAGTTTTATTACGTTGGCTACTTTTGGGGTAATGCGTACGGAGAGAAAATTGAAAACAAATAAATTTTAAAACTAAAAATAAATAAACGGTTGCACATTCTTATTTTGTATTTACAAAATAAGCAACATAATCACAAGTAAAACGTCAGCCTTCACATAAAAGGGCAAAATATGAAAATATGTTTGCCTAATAAATTTGGTTCTTAGAAAGCTATTGCGTGAAGTCTATAGGAGTTGGTAAAAACTTTTTGTATTTGCTTCATAAAATAAAATGTACTTTGCTCAATAGCTCAATATGAGTTCTTACTATCCCAATAAAAAACTTCTCTTTTATCGCAATCAAATAAAATTTTTGAAAGATTTATAACAAATGTAAAAAAAACGTATAGCAAGAAAACTCACAAGAAGTATGCTTTGTATTCAATGAGGATGGGGTTATTTAATCATATACTCCTGCGAGGCTTTGTAGCAGTCGGAGATTAAGTATGGTTATTTTTTTTCCTTTGAGTTCTAATACTTTGTTTTCTTTAAACTCCGACAACATTCGGATAAGTGTTTCAGTAGCTGTACCTACGAGGTTGGCGAGGTCTTCTCGCGCAAGCGCGGCATTGATAGTTTTGTTATCATCTTCGAGTCCGTAGAAGTGTCGCAACATAAGCACCATTTCCGCTGTACGTTCTTTCACGGTCTTTTGCGCCATTTCTGCCAATTTTTCTTCCGTGTTTTTGAGTTCAGTAGCGAGCATATCTATAACTCCTGTAGAAAGTTTTGTACTGCTTTTGAGGGCAGTTGTAAAGGCTTCGGCAGGTATAAAGCATAAGTGCGTGTCTTCGATGGCTTCGGCAGAAACTTCATACTTTTCGTTCATCAAAATAGAACGATAGCCCAATACTTCGCCTTCTTTGGCGAGGCGTAAGATATACTCCTTGCCTGTTTCAGAAGTTTTGAATATTTTGACTTTCCCGTTATAAATGGCGTACAAACCTATAGGATAGTTGCCTTCATGAAAGATACGACTACCTTTAGGAAATATATTTAGATGTTTACGTTCTTGGAGTTTATCTACCCATGTTTTTTCAATCGAACCGAGCAAGCACGTCCCTCCGTCTACAGCCTTGCAATCTGCGCAGTGTAAATTTTTAATTGATACATTAACAAACATTTTTTTAGGTTTTAAGTAAGTGGGTAGGCAAGGGCATGCATTCTATATGCGCACAACCGTCATCGATTGATTACACACAAAAAACTTACGCTTGCCTAACAGCGTAACGCAAAGTTAAAAATTAAAACCAAAAAATAAAACCTATTTTTTTATATTTGTGCTTTTTTATCGAAAACAACCTTTAAACTACTCAAATACTTAGCGTATTTTGTTTTTTTTTAGTATTTGATAATCAAATATTTAAATTCAAGAGCATTACGGAGAATAAAACCTAAAGAGGTACAAAAAATAGCGTTTTTCTATCATACGCTTAGAAATTACCGTTTTAACTTATTCTCAGACTTAAAACGCGGTGTTAGAAACTTCCACAAAAAATGTTAGACAGCCCGAAATAATAACTTAATACTATTTATTTGGGCATAAACTCTGTAGGCATTTCTTTAAGATTGTCGAGTCGTTTGTTATCTAAATATCCTACCGCGAATGCTTGTGCGCCTGTATTCCGCAATTTCTGAACCAATTTGTATGCTTCATTTAGAGAAACGAACTTGCCTACGAGATAGCGTTTTGCTCCATTTTCCATCGTTTCCACCTCGAAATTAGCTTGTGTTTGAAGTGCTTGTGCAAGCATAAGGTTACTATACGCACCTATTTGTACTCGATAGATAGCCCGACTTTGTGTCAATACTTTTGTAATATTTTGCGGAGACTGTAGCGCAATATTTAGTTTGCCAAGTTCAAGCCTTTGCGTGGTTATATTATCATCTATTGTTTTTAATTCATTTTCCTGTTTTCTGATTTTTGATTTCATATCGATGTATTGCGCATTGCGCATATTCTCTGTGGAAGTAAGTTCTTCTACTTCCACCTTTTGTGCTTTGAGTTTTTCAGGGTTTTTTGCAAAGACTTTCAGTTCAGCTTGCAATTTTTTTCCTTCTTCTTTACTAAGTTTTTGCGCATTTAGGAGACATGACGAACCAAGGGTGAGTGTAATGCTCAATAAGATAGATGTAAATGGTTTAATTTGCATGTGTTTTTTAGCTATTAAATGTGGAAATACAGCGCAAGTATAAGTAAAAAAAACAAAAAAGCAAAAAACTATGTAGCTAAATAATAGATAGAAAAAATATGCCTATTTAATTTGTTGATTATTAGTTGTTTAGTTGGGTGTTTTCTTTTTGGGTAGCACATTAGCTATTTTGTTCTTTGTGAGTGGCATCTGCTACTCAAAAAGAAAACGCACATTTAGGTTATATTACTTTTTGGTTTTAACGCTGTTTACTTTGCTCTAATAGCTTCTACAGGATTCATCCATGAGGCTATTAATGCAGGAATGATGCCCGCCAATATGCCTACGAAGGTGGATATACCTAAAGCAACCGTAATGTTATAAGCACTCAAGGAAAGTGTAAGTGAGCCAAGTGGAATGAAAGTAATTAAATAAACTAAACCTAATCCTATCAACCCTCCAATAATACTCAAAAACATAGCTTCAAATAGAAATTGAAATAAAATAAAGTAGTTTTTTGCGCCTAATGCTTTTTGAATACCTATAAGACTGGTACGCTCACGAACAGAAACAAACATGATATTCGCAATGCCAAAACCGCCCACAAGAATAGAAAAACCGCCAATAATACTACCCGAAAACCACAAGACTGTAAAGAGAGAATTAATCAAACTTAAGAATGCTTCGGTGCGATTTAGCGCAAAATTATCATCTTCTGCAGGTTTTAAGCCACGTTTAGCGCGAAGCAATCCGCGAATCTCACCCTCCAATTCAAATAGTCCTTTGTCA
>JAYTNK010000765.1:0-4155 GCA_043748375.1 Cytophagales bacterium | reverse complement strand
TTGGGATATGACTTTTCGCTTACCCCACGTTTCACGTGGGGCTATTCATAGTTCAACCCCATTCGGGGTTGTCTAAATCTCCCAAAACCACTTTCCGATTGTATATTCTGTAGGTGCAACCTACGGAACACCAAAATAGAACCCATCGCCTAGATGTACTAACAGGCATTATCACAGGCTTTTTGGCACAAGGATATACGGCTTTGGAAACAAGTGCTTAGGTATGTTTGTGCATGGACTTTCAGGCGATATAGGAGTTGAAACACAAGCCCCCACACGCTTACTGCAGGCGATTTGGCACATCAAATAGGCAAGGCTCTCTGCGAATTGGATAGACACCAGCAAATCTATGGCTATGCTAAAATCAATACGGAAAATAGTGAGCATAAATTTTTTAATTTAGGGGTTGTTTAGTTTAAACCTATCCAATCAATCAACAATTCGAAGTCTTCTTCTTGTTTGTTGGCAATCAAAAAACTCAATTGTTCAATGCTTTTAAAATTAAAATTGGGAATGTTCAATTTGCGCCCTCGAAACTGAGGGTAAAATTCGCTGATGGCTAATTTGATGTTTTCCCATTCTCCTGAAGTGGCGAATTCCTGCACGTAAGACTCATACTGCGAAACATCTCCCTTCAAACGAAATTCATAACGTTTGCCGTCTCCTTTGACACGAAAGATAATAAATTTTTTATCTTCAGTTAGTTTTACATTGGTGTTCAGTTGTATCGAGGCAAAACCACCGTTGTATGCTAATGAAACATGACCTGAAAATCGTCCCTGTCCCGCATCGGTGTGCGCTAAGAAACTTTTGGATATACCACCCATCACACCATCATTGACGATACGCCATTCCTTGATGTTTGTTTGGGTGGAGAAAGTATAAATCTTTTCCATTTTTGATGTGGGGGATAAGCTGAGTGATAGTAAAATTAATACGTATTTGAACATTTTTATTTTTTTAACTTGGTTCTTAGAAAGTTATGAGGGCATTATTCGCGCTTTTGCTTCGCTTACGCATAACAGGAATAAAAACTAAAACATAAGTTTACTTTCCTTCAAAATGCTTTACAGCTATTTCTTTTAAGCTGTGTTCAGAAAAATTAGCTACCTCAATAAAGCCTGCTACCTTGCGATTCTAACAAATAATCATCCATTTTTGTTTATCTTTTTGTGAAAAAATACAAACCATTATATAATTAAAAATAAATATAGTTTATAGTAAGCTAAAAATTATAGCTGTATAATGCTTACTATTACTAGGACTTTCGCTTTTCCCCCATTTCATTGGGGAAGATTTGGGCAAAAAATCTACAAGATAGGCATTTGGAGAGAGAGCGAAAGTCCTATTCTTATTGTGTTCATTCAGATTAACATTGATTTGGTTAGCTACCAGCGTACCAGCGCAAGACTATTGCCTTGTGCCTAACTAACTGAAGCCTTTTGCTTCTCGCGTAAGTGAAACCACCTCTTTTTTTAGCACAAAACAAATAAACTTGCCTACCCAAAGCCATCGCATTTCTGTCTTTCGTATTAGCTTTAGTACGATTGTTTCGCTTACGCGAAGCAAAAGGCTTCAGTTAGGCTGGCTGGCTATGCCTCGTCATTTAAAAGAATAACATTGTTCAAAGAAAAGGTGAATTTATTTTACCAAACACATCTTATTTTTTTGTAATTATTTTTTTACTAATTCGTTGAAGTATTGCGATAAAACTTGCGCTTTGCGTAACAAAACAATGCCGAGTTAAAATGGGCAGGCAATGAGTACAAATACTTTGCATTTTGCGGGTTGCAAACTAAACACAACAGGGAAAATTGCGAAGTTATACAATTATTGACATATCATAGTCGCTTTTATTTGTACTTGCACAGCTCGCAAAAAAGATAAGTTTTGCGCTATCCACCAGCCTTATTATTCAATTTTTTGAGGCAAAATAACCCATAAAATGATAGAAAGAAGACAGCTTCTACAAGTTACAGAAAACGCGCTCGCCTACCTTGTAGCTTTTGCTATGTTAATATATGGCGCAGCAAAATGGCTACAGTTTGGCGACAGTTCGCAAAACCATACCCCTGTTTCACAACTTACAGGTATGCAACTGATGTGGGCTTTTTATGGTTACTCCAAACCCTTCGCGATTATTATAGGTGTTTTAGAGATTACGGGTGGCATACTGATAATATTCCGAAAAACTCGGCTTATTGCTTGCGCTTTGCTTTCTACCATTTTGGTAAATATCATTTTGCAAGACATTTTTTATGAAGTAAACCAAGGTGCTTTAAGAGCCGCTATTATCTATCAAACCGCTATTATAGCCATACTTTGGCGACACAAAACAACGCTGGCAGCCGCGTTTAAAATCCTCGTTAATTACGAGAGAATAGTCCAACATAAACGCGAAATGTTCGTTACTTTCTTGCTTTCAATCTTGTTATTCATTGTTTTGAGGGTTATAGAATTTTATCTTACCGCTGCTAATTTTTAATACCCAGTTTGTTGATATATATATGACTATTTGCAATAGCAACAGTATGCTGAGCCGAAATAGGTAGGCAAGGGATGAGTACGAATTTGGGCAGTTGGAAAACGAAAAAACTTAAATCTACGACTGTGTTGTTATTCGCGTCTGATAGGCTACATGGGGTGCTACTCGCCTACCACACATAACCGCTACAAAACCGCCTCTTTTTTTACCATAAAACAAATAAACTTGCCTACCCAAAGTCATCGCATTTCTGTCTTTCGTATTAGCTTTAGTACGATTATTTCGCTTACGCGAGAAGCCAGAGGCTTCAGTTAGGCAGACATGAGCGAAGACGCTCGCGTTAGTGGGAGTCAAAAAATGAATGATTGATAGGTTGGGTTAAAATTAGCACACCCGAAAAGGCAAAAAACAATGGTTTCGCTCATAAAATACCTTATCTGTTTTTTTGGAAGCGAAATTAAGGAAAAGGAAGCATTACACGAAATATCATTCCCTATTATTTTCTGTAATAAGGCAAAATGTGTATCTTTGCTCCCTCATTCGCTACTTTATTCCTTATGAAATTCAACCTTATCCTTTCTCTATTGCTTTATTGGCTCGGAAGTACCCTTTCCTCAGCACAAACTACTGAAGCGGACAAAGCTATTTTACTCTACAAAGTATCTTCTTTGATAGAAAAACAAGAAAACAAAGAGGCATACAAAGAGGCAAATATCGCCATTGGAAAATACCCCAATGAGCCTCTCTTTTATATCATGAGGGCTGCTGCCATCACTGATATAAGCAGAAAAACCGCACAAGGTATATTTGACCAGCCCGATGAGAAATACAAAATGGCATTGAGCGATTTAAACAAAGCACGCGAACTGAATGGAGATGCTATCTTTATTTATGAGAGCGAGGCAAATCTTCATCTTATGTACCAACAATACGAAAAAGCTTTAGAATGTTATGATAAACTCTACATACTGCTGAAAAACAAAGAGGGTAAAGATAAAAAAGGCTTATTAACGTGTGTGTTTAATCGCGCTGTTGCACAAGAATACCTTAAAATGTATGACAAAGCTATTGACAGCTATTTAGAAATCCTTGAGATAGAACCTAAAAATGAAAATTGTTACAATAATATCGCCAACGTTTATGCCGAGAAAAAAGAATATAAAAAAGCCTACCAAACCTTAGACAAAGGCTTGACTATCGTTCCAACAAGCCACCTATTACTTTCTAACTATGGATTTGTTTACTCCGAAGAAGGTAAACACAAACAAGCTATCAAAGTATATGACAAACTCATTGCTGATAATAACAAGCAATACTATACCAGTAAAGGCTATTACTACAACAATCGAGGTTATTCCAAAATGCAGATAGGCAAACTCGAAGCCGCCATGACAGACATCAACGAATCACTCAAATACTACCCTGAAAATTCGTATGCCTTTCGCAATCGTGGGCTTCTCTATCTGAAAATGAAGCAAAAAGACCTTGCCTGTGCCGACTTCAAAAAAGCAGAAGAATATGGTTTTTCAAAAACACACGGAGAGGAAGTAAAAAAATTAATAACCGAAAATTGCCAATAAACCCATAAATCTATGCGAATTACCCCCACTATTCCAAGTTTGTTTTATTGAAAAATAAAACAAAACTGTTCCAAGTTCGCTTCGCTAAAC
>JAYTNK010000764.1:0-5540 GCA_043748375.1 Cytophagales bacterium | reverse complement strand
TAGAAGATAAAATAAATGACAGACCAAGAAAAAGACACAACTATTTTAGCCCAAAAGAAATTTTTAACCAAAAAGTTGCATTTGAAAGTTGAATCTAGCATTTATAATCGTCCATAGTAGCATAACTTTGTCTGCCATTTTGAACTTTGGTTTTCCATTGTAAAATAGCATCTTGTAAACTGTTGGCGATGTCAAATGGCAAGCATATTTGCTTGTGCCTAACTAATTGAAGCCTATGGCTTTTGCCGTAAGGCAAAATAACCAACACAATAGACAATAAAGATGTTTTGTGTTGGGTTTATGACTTTTTGGGAGTAATCTTTAATCTTTTTTACGTCTTCTTTCTTTGCTTTTACCCAATTTTATCTTGTATTCGGCAGGCGTGCCTTTGATATTAATGGTAACAAAACGTTTGTGATTTTGCTCTTTGGAGCTGATAATTTCCTCTACCACTTCATCATCAGCGCGGTCTTCCTTATTGCGTTTGCGTTCTCGCTTGCGTTTGAAAAGATAATCCCATGTAGCATCTTTGATAATTTTCAAAGGCACTTGCACGTCATAATCGTATGCCATATCTGAAGCTACGTCTTGCTTGCCTTCTATGAAAATGTAGCCCACAGTAGTAGCAATTTCCATTTTAGGGAAGGTAAGCGCGCCGTTTTTGTAGTCAAAAACATTGGTCATTTCTGCAAAGCGGACATTATTCAAATCTTTATCAGAAAAGAACGCAGACATAGCTTGAAATGCCCAAAAATTTACTAAACTACCTTCTTTTACAGTGCCTTCTATGTGCGCTTCGGTTTCTTTCAAATTCGGGGTAAGGTCTGTGTGCATGCGCACATTCGCCTTGACTGTGCCTGAAAGTTTGCCATGTAAATTATTGCTTACCAAATAATCTTGTCCAAAATTATCGAATTTATAGAGTACCTTGTCTAAATCCAAATTTGCTACTTTTATGTTGCTTTTCAGGTAAATTTTGTCTTTTTTCTCGCCATTGAAATATCCGTCCATCTCTACCTTGCCTCCCGCCGTAAGCATCGACATTTGGTCAATGTAAATGTAATGATTGGGCGTAGTACGAAACTTGCCTGCAAAATCGTTGAGCAAATATTTTTGGTGTTTGAATTGCCCCAGTGTTATGTTGAAAGTCATTTCAGGAAAGGGCAACGCAAATAGATTATAGCCCGCACTGTGGTCTGCAGGTTTATTTTGAGCTGTTTCAGGTGTGTTTGCAGGGTTTTGGGCAGGCAAGAATAGGAGTTCATCAAGGTCAAGAACGGTGGCTTTGAAGTCTAATACTTTCTTACTTTTCATTTCTGAAGCCTTGAGAACGTTGTCAATTTGCCCACTCAAATTGAAGTCGCTTTTGCCCATTTTGGCATGAAAATCTTGGATTTTTAAGTTGCCTTGTTGGGTAGTAAACTTGCCCGCCACCTCGCGGAAAGCCAACGGGTGAAGCAACATTTGTGCATCAAAACGCTTAAGTTCTATGTGTGCATTTTGGAGAAAATCGCCTTTCATAGCCTCTCCAGCAGGCAAGCGCAGGTACGTATCCAAGTGTAGATTTCGGACAATTTCGTGCCTATAGTCTTCGTACATGAAGTTCGTTTTGCCATATTCAAAAAGCTCATCAAACTTGAGTTCATCTGCCGTAATATTGATGTCTGCTTCTATGTTTTCGCCCGCCTTGCTTGCCTCCCATAGTGCCGTATAGTTTTTTAACTTGCCTAAAAAATGAATATCACTCTTATCAATAATCGTTTCTAATTTTTTGATATAAATTTGGGTGCTGTCCAAAAGCAAATCTACGTGGGTATCGTGTATGCTGTGTGGGTAATTTTTCAAATCCATGTACAAATTTTTGACCCAAAATTCGCCACGCGGAATGAGTGTAGGCGCTTTGATGTAGCTTACTGTAGTTTCGAAGGCAAGGTCGAAGCGCAAATTTTTGATATGTTCATCAAAACCTGCTAATTGCTTCAAATCCAATAAATTAGCCTTGCCTGAAAGCCTTGCCTGCACAGTCGTATCTTTGTTGTGGAAATAGGAAGCAAGATTGCTGATGCTTCCTGTAAGGCTGAAATCGGAGTCTTTTACCTTGCCTTCGAAGGTTTCGAGGAGCAACTTGCCTGCCTTTAGCTCAAGTTTCGCCTGGAGGTCGCGTATAGGCAAGTCCAAGCTATCAGGTTGAAAATGAACATCTTTTAAAACCAAACGGCTGTCTGTCCCATCTTTCAACTTGCCTAAAGTAGTAGGCAAGTCATTGTAATCCAAGAGTTCATCAACTGTCATATCCACGATTAGCCAGCCTTTGAGCGTTTTGAGCGCATTGACTTCAAAGAAGTTTTTGAGCGTACTAAGGTCAATTTTAGAATGAAAATCTACCGAAATGTAAGGATTGAGAAAATTACGGATATGAAAACTACCATTAAAAACACTTTCTTCGGGTTTTCCGCTCAAACTCTTGATAAAAAGTTCGCAAGTAGTCAGGTCACGTTTTGCGCCGTTGGTAAAATAGCCTGAAAAATTTAAATCTCGGATAGAATTTTTTTGAGAGGGATTGATAAATTGCGCGCTTTTACACCCAAATTCTAAATCAATCTTGGGCATTCCGCTCAAAATTTCGCCTACAATTTTTCCTTTAAAATAAATGTCGCCTTTGTTTTTATAATTTTGCAAACGCTCATACACATAATCAGGCGCGAAAGACGTAATAAGTTTGAAGTCAGGCTTTCTGCCTTGTATGGTAATATCTGCAAACACATTTTTGGCAACATCTATAGAGCCTTCCACTTTGAATTCGCCTCCTTCTAATTCCAACTCACTTGGAGCAATTTGTAGAAAATTCTTTTTCAAATTGTAGGTAAGTTGGCTATTGATATGAATATGCTTGTTTTTGGCAAGCGTAATATTGTCAGCTTTGACTTCTTCTATCGTGAATTTGGTGTCCAATTTGTTTTTAATCACATCTTGTATATAGCTAAATGAAGTAGTCAATTTTTCTATTTTAGCTGACACAAATTGTTTGGTAACAACATCTTTTTTGGTAATGCGTACATTTTCAAGTGTCAGTTTACGCAAATCTAAGTGCATTTTTCCACCTTTTTCTTGCATTTTCTGGCGTGGGCTTTTTGCTAATAGCAAGTTGTAATTGCCATTTTCGTCTTTGACTAAATTCAGTTCGCCTTTTTTGACAGAAATACGCTTGATGGTATAATCGCCTTCTATGATATTCCAAATATTGAAGCCCAAATACACATCTTGAAAGGCGTAAATAGGCTTTTTATCGCTCTTTTGGGCATAAAAGGCAAGTCCATGCAAATCGATGGAAATGTAAGGGAAATTTGCATAAGGATTGACATACACTTTTTTGAGTGTGGTGTGTCCGCGTTGCATATCGTTCAATTCCTTCAAAACCATATCTGCAATTACGTCCTGATTGCGATAAATATAGTACAGCAAACCGCCTATTGCCGAAGTCGTTATGATTATGAGTGCCAAAAACACCCACAAAATTCTTTTGAGTATTTTGTAAGTTTTACGTTTCATCATGACATAAAACTTTAAAATGCCTTCATTTGTTTAGGACTTCTATAAAAAACAAAAAATTTATACCATTGGTGTTAGAAAAGTGCAGGCAAGGTCTTTATTTTACACACATTTCGACACCTACAAGCGACAGGATTTGCATGAGGTTGTTGGTGCTTGGAAAATAGGGTAGAGAAGTGTAGCTATAGAACAAAATTAAGTCAAATTTTTGAAAAATCAACAACGGCATAAATTTATACAAGAATTACTCGGACACAACGACATCAAAACAACTTTGCGCTATACTCATGTGAGCGAAAAAAGCCTTAAAAAATCAAAAGCCCATTAGATAATATGTAGACAAGTCCAAACAATACAAAAAAACGCTACGCACATTTTGTATTATTTTGATAAATAAAAGTTTGTAAATGCTTTATTTTAAAACACTTAAAAATATTTTTGGTTTTATTTGATATTCTCAAATGAAGTGCGTACTTTTGCCTGATAAATAGACGCAGTTGCGTATATTAACGTGTTGGCGGTAATTTTACAGAACCCAAATGAATTCAACAAACCCTATAAAAATCAAATTCAAAAATAATTCTTCTCCTTTTTATTCAGAATTGAAAAGGGAGGTTGCGGGATTATTGGACAAAAACACTATGGAAAGAGCAAATAGAATTATGATTTCAAAATTTGCTATATACACTTCTATATTTATTGCTTTGTATTGCTGTATTTATACGCCATTAGTAAGTTCCAATTTTTACTTATTGATACTTAACTACATCTTATTTGGAATAACTGGGATTTTACTGGCTTTTAATTGTGCTCACGATTGTGTTCACAACACATTTTCTACAAACAAAAGCTTAAACAAAATTGTATTCTATTTGGTATTTAATCTACAAGGTGTAAATTCTCGGTTGTGGCATAAACGACACATTGCTTCACACCATATTTTTCCAAATGTAGATGGCTGTGATGCCGATATCGATGATAACCCATTTATGCGACTTTCTCCACATCAAAAATTGAGAAAACACCAAAAGTTCCAACACATTTATGCTATCTTTCTTTATTCAATTTATACACTTCATTGGATTTTTGTAAAAGACTTTATTTACTTAAACAAAAAGAAGTTAGCCAACCTTAAAAATCAAACATACTCAGCATTTTTTATACTAGAAGTTATCTTTTTAAAAATACTTTATTTGACCTTCCTCATTGCTTTGCCATCAATGTTTACGATTGCGACATTTCAGCAAATATTCATTTCATTTTTAATAATGCACTTTTTTATATCTCTGTTTTTTGTACTGACATTAATTATTTCGCATTTATGTTTAGAAACTGAATTTCCAAAAGTTGATGAAAATGGAGAGTTACCATATGACTATTACGAACACCAACTTGCAGTTTCATTAGACTATCATCCAGAAAGCAAACTTGCAAACTTCATCTTTGGTGGCTTCAATTCACATACGGCTCATCATTTATTTCCGAATTTACAACATACTCTGTATACACAAATAACACCAATAATAAAGTCGAAAGCGATAAAGTATAAGCTACCTTACAAAGAAAAAAACATACCACAAGCAATTATTTCACATTTTGGGTATTTAAAAAAACTTGGTCAAGAATAAAAAAACTACCGCCAACATTGGTTTTGCATCAGTGTGGCTTTTGTACTAGGCTGAATATTTGTACTTTTTATTAGTTTTTGTACTAAATTGAACTTTAGTGCTTTCTATTCCATACCAAACGCAAAGCCAAAAAACGTTGGCAGTAATTTTACCGCAGCCCTAAAATCAATCAGAAATATATATGGTTAAAGACATTTGGAAACAACCAGCCGAAGGGTTTACAGAGAAAACACAAGGTCGAACAGAAGAACAAATTCGACAAAAGGAATCTGAAATTGGGTTTAAATTTCCTAACCTTTATCGAGAGCATATGAAACTTCAAAATGGAGGTTATTTGTGGAAAAATGCTTTGAATTTTAATGG
>JAYTNK010000763.1:0-2203 GCA_043748375.1 Cytophagales bacterium | reverse complement strand
GCCTTGCCTACAACAAGTGGGAAGAGAAAATTTATACAAAAATAGATGAAATCATAACTATACACAGCTTGGATATAGCCCTTGCAGTGAACGATATTTATGAAGATATTGCTTGGAATTAATTTCTTACCTATAAATTTAATTATTCATTCTATAAATTAACGCATGAAACCCTTTTATTTTTCTGACGAAGAGGACGACGACGAAAACGAAGACAAGCCTCTTACCAACATTATTGACAATCTGACCGAAGGTCGTATGTTTGGCAAAAAATTTCTTGAACAACGCAAAGTATTTCTTTGGGGAGTTGTAATGGACAATTCTGTAAAAGAAGTAGTGAACCGCATCTTGTACTTAGAAAACGAGAAACCTGGCGAAGAAATCACGCTTTACATCAATAGCCCTGGCGGTTCTGTAACAGCAGGTATGGTTTTGTACGACACTATGCAAATGATTAGCTCGCCTGTTTCTACGGTTTGTATGGGCTTAGCCGCTTCTATGGGTTCTATTCTCTTATCGGGAGGCAAGAAAGGCAGACGCTTCATATTCCCCAGTGGAGAGGTGATGATTCACCAACCTAGTATCGGCGGATATATGCAGGGCAGAGCTACCGACATAGAAATCACAACCAAACAAATTGTAAAAACCCGCGAAATGGGTGCGCGCATCTTGGCTGAAAATTGTGGACAAACTTTCGATAAAATCATGAAAGATTTTGACCGCGATTATTGGATGGACGCAAAAGAATCTTTAGAATATGGCATAGCCGACCATATTTTAACAAAATGGTAGAAAAAAAGCCTGAACAAAATGTTCAGGCTTTTTTTATTTTTCGTTACCAAGCACAATAAGCTCACTTGCATGATATAAATCTTCAGCAAATAGGTCGGCACGGGTAGGCGAGGTTTCATTTTTACCTGTGCGTACTTTGATAGAGCGGATTTGTTGCTTGCCTGCGGCTATGATGTCGCGTTCGCTATCACCTACCAACCAACATTGCGCACGGTCTAAATTAAATTTAGCTATAGCCTTTTCAAGCATAAGCGAGTCAGGCTTACGCGCAAGCGAGGCAGTATCGTATAAAGGGTGATGGGGCGCAAAATAATGCGCATCAATCACGCCACCACAAGCCTCTTGCAAATAATCCCAACAGTTCAACACATCTGTTTTGTGATACAATCCTTTGGCTATACCCGATTGATTCGTAACCACAATAAGCACATAGCCTGCTTGTTTCAAGCGTTGAATGGCTTCGACCACACGCGGAAGGATATGAAAATCATCTACACGCCAAACATAATTTGGATTGTCTTCATTTATTACCCCATCTCGGTCTAAAAATACAGCTTTTTGTTTCATAAAACACCTTTGGTACTTGGTAAATCAGTATATTCGGTACGCTGAAAAGCCAGCTTACAGGCTTTGGCAAAGGCTTTAAATACAGCTTCAATAACATGATGCGCATTCTTGCCTGTCGCTTTAATATGCAGGGTGGCTTTACAATTATCAGAAAAAGACTTAAAAAAGTGTTCAAATAACTCTGTAGGCACATCGCCTACGCGCTCACGCGCAAATGGCACGTCCCAAACTAAGTAACTACGCCCACTAAAATCAATGGATACTTCTGCTTTTGCCTCGTCCATAGGCAAGATAAAAAAGCCGTATCGCTCTATTCCGCGTTTGTTGCCCAATGCCTTCAGCATAGCATCACCCAATGAAATAGCTACATCTTCTACAGTATGATGCTCGTCTATATGAAGATCGCCTTGAGCATCTATTTTTAGGTTAGTGCGTGAGTGTTTGGTAAATTGTTCTAATAAATGGTCAAGAAAATCTAACCCTGTATTGATGTCATACTTTGCTTGCCCATCGAGTTCGAGGTCTATTTGAATTTGTGTTTCAGTAGTTTTGCGAACTACTGAAGCGTTGCGGAATTGGCGCGAATAGGCAAGCTCCTCAAGGGCAAGAAACTGATAAACCTCCTCCCAATCTGTGGTTATCAACTCTATTACATTCTCAACAGCAGGATTATTAAACGCAAGGTCATGCACAGGGTTATGAATTAAAATGCCTCTCGCACCAAGATTGTAGGCAAGTTCCATATCTGTTAGGCGGTCGCCTATCACAAAGCTACGCGCAAAATCATACTCATCAGCCTGCATATAAGGGGCGAGCAAGCCGACACGCGGTTTACGCGTGGGAG
>JAYTNK010000762.1:0-1562 GCA_043748375.1 Cytophagales bacterium | reverse complement strand
GCCTTGCCTACCCTTATTTTTGATGAAATAGATACGGGTATTTCAGGCGAAATAGCCCTCAAGATGGGCAAAATGTTTCAAGTAATGGCGCAAAAACACCAAATTATTTCTATCAGCCACCTACATCAAATAGCCGCCAAAGGCAATCACCACTATTTTGTTTATAAAGACGATACACAAGATCGTACTGTCAGCAAAATTAAACGCCTCAATGAAGCAGAGCGTATTATAGAAATCGCGCAAATGATTAGTGGCTCTACCCCATCTGAAAGTGCTATTCGAAGCGCAAAAGAACTGTTAGAAGTGCAATAATTTTTTTGCAGTCTTTTGCAAAAAGTTTATTGTAAGTTCCTTCTGATATATTTTAACAAAATTAAAATTTGCAACAACCTTATGCAATACCCCAAAATAACCATTATCACGCCTTCCTACAATCAAGCCCAATATATTGAACAAACCATAGATTCTGTATTAAGCCAAAAATACCCAAATTTAGAATACTTTATTTTTGATGGCGGTAGTAAAGATGCCTCCGCTGAAGTAATCGCTCGATATGAAAAGCACCTTGCCTACTGGCAGAGCGCACCCGATAAAGGGCAAACAGACGCTATCAATAAAGGATTGGCACGCAGTACGGGCGATATTGTAAATTGGCTAAACTCTGATGATTATTATGAGCCGAATGCGCTTTTTGAGGTAGCTGATGCGTTTATGCGTACGAATGCGCAAGTTGTTTGTGGTAGAAGTAGAATTTTTAAAGGAGAGGAAACGCTTTTTTATTCTAATGGCACAGATATTTATCCCGAAAATTTAGCCAAAACTATAGGTTGGGCAAGGATAGACCAACCCGAAACTTTTTTTGGTAGGCAAGCTATAAAAGAAATGGGAACGCCTGATGTGCGTTTTCAATACCTCATGGATAGAGATTGGTGGATAAAATATCTCCTTCATTTTGGATTGGAACGCATCGAAAAAATAGACAATGTGTTGGTAAATTTCCGACACCATGAACAATCTAAGACTATTTCGCAACAATCGCATTTCGAGGTAGAACGCAATAGCCTATTTGTGGCATTGGCTGATTTTTATGCGTGTGAGGACATAGCAACATTTATGCGTTCGCATTATGAGGTAAAACCTGATTTTCGACTTGCCTCCTTTCCTACCATAGACACAACATTCGCAAAACAGTTTTTGCATTATTACCTGTTGCTTACCGCAGAAGAGTTATACGTAAAGCGAGAACACGCTAAGGCTAAAATAATTCTATCGTTTATAGATAAACACTGTTTACACCGAGAGGATATAAAACTGTATAAAAAAATACGGCTTCGCAATGCTATACGCACATGGTTGTAATTCAATTTGTTTTTTGTAAAACTCGTTTACATTTCATAGTCCATAACACCCCGTAATACGATCCTAAATGTAGTGCCTTTATCTACTTCTGCATTTTTTACAAATATTTTCCCCTTGTGATATTCTTCCACAATGCGTTTAGCGAGGGTTAATCCCAATCCCCAACCACGTTTTTTGGTTGTGAAGCCAGGGTTAAATACTTT